>JAFYAT010000103.1 GCA_017540585.1 Bacteroidaceae bacterium
AGTGCCTCTGACCCCGATAAAAAGTTTAGAGACATTACTCATAACTAAATATAAAACGATTAACTATCAACTTTGATATGATTAAAAATCAATCAAATAATAATGCAATAAATAGTGTTAAAATGACTGAAATATTTGGTCATTTCAATAATTGTGTTATTACTTACTTACTTACTTACTTACTAATGTAACTATACTCCTAAAATATTCCGTGACGAAGTCCGTGATATAGTCCTTTCAAGGCTATATCACGGACTTCGTCGGTATAGTCACTATAGCCTTGAACAAGTTTAACCCAAAAACAAAATCAAAATGAAGAGAAAACTTCTTTTGTTGATGATGCTATGTGCATTATCCTCTTTGTGTCATGCTCAGAAGATTCAGTTTGAGTATGACGGTAATGGTAATGTCGTTAAGAGGTCTGAGGCTGTAAGGTCAGAAGAATACTCTTTAGGCAGTGATTATAAGATTATTTTGTCGTTTACGTCATCTGGCAAAGTTATGAATGTCAAGTTTCGTAATAACCGTTCAAATGCTATTGTGGACTGTCATATAGAAGTGACAATTAGACCTATATCAAGTGTTTGGCATCCTTCAATACATGCGACATCGGAAAAGGGCGATTTTGATGTCGATATTTCAAAATTGAATAATGTTAAAATGACTTATGGTCTTGATGTTGTCGCTATTCCTGATAGAACAAAAGGTCCGGTACTACAATCTCTTAAATTTCAGATAAAATGAAAATAGTAAGAAATCTTATATTAATAGTCTTTTCATTGGCTTCGACGGTAGCCTTGGCAGATGATGATTTTGGCTGTACAAAGAAGCTTGATATGCTATTAATAGATATTAATCTGTAATTATCAGTATGTTGGAGATTTTGATATTAGTATCTCGTGGATGAAGAAAAACGAGTTTTATACTATTGAAGTTATTGCATGTCCTGATATGGAAAGAACTTTGATACGTAAAATGTTGAAATTCCAGAAGACTTGGTAATTGTGTTATAACTCTCTTTTTGGGGTAGATAGATTAACGTTTAGAAAAATAAATAGATGAAGAATAGAATTGTTTTGCTTTTGATGCTGTCAATCTTCAGCATCAAGTCCTTTTATGCTCAAAAGTATGATTTCTCCGCTTTTGTGCATGGAGGAAGTGATAATGGAGTGGTGGGAAAGATTGATGATGAATTCTCCGTTACTCCATCAGGACAGGCATCATATGAGATTCCTATAACCTTAATGGGTGAAACAGGTGGTGTTGCTCCAAAGTTGTCTGTATCGTATAACAGTTCGTCTGCAATAGGTCTGCTGGGTTTTGGTTTTGACCTTACGGGTCTGTCAATGATTCAGCGTGTTCCTGCAAACAGGTTCAATGATGGCTTCTCTGGCAGTGTCGATGTAACCACTGCCAGATTTGCACTTGATGGCTCACGTCTTATTAGAGTTAAACGTGAATCGGGTAAATATCTGTATGCGACGGAACAGGATAATTTCGCACGTATCACAGCTTATGGAGATAAGGTTAATCCTGATAGCTTTGTTGTCAATACAAAGGCTGGTTTGACTTATCTTTACGAGTCAAGTTCGTCTTTGCTTGGAAGTACTTCTCCTTCTCTGTATTGGATGGTAACAAAGGTTTCAGATACGAATGGAAACTATTTTGATGTTGCTTATGGTGGAAATAAGAGTGACAACGAAATATATCCAGAAAGAATTTCGTACACCAGTAATGATATGAAAGGGCATGGTCCTTGGTATGCCTTAATATTTGAATATAAGTCTGCATCAGTTCCAATAAATTATGTATTAGCTCCAAGAAAGTATATTGCAGGCATGCCTGTAAGAAAAAATCATATTTTGAAGAGTATTAGCCTTTATTCAGGTAGCGTCAAATTGAAAGAATATGGTTTTAGCTATCAATATAAGGCTGGTAACGCTTTTCTTGACAAGATATCTTTGAAATCATCTGATGGTAAATCATGGGAATCACTGAATCCAACAAAGATTGATTGGTCGTTCCTTAACGATTTAAAATTCACGGAGGAGAAGGATTATATGCGTTTGCCAGTTAAAGACAATAAACTGTTTGTCCTTGATTTTAATAATGATGGCTTGTCAGATTGCTTGTCTGTTCCAGCTAAGTCTGATACATGCAAATGGGATTTGTTTGTAAGTACCGGAGGAGACAAAACTAATTTCATTGTGACGAATTACGGAGTCTTTACAGATAAAGACAATAATGCTATAAAAGGCAAAGTAGAAGATGTTGTTACAGGAGACTTCAATAACGATGGCCACGTGGATTGTGTAGTTATGTTTCATATCGATAATTCTTACAAAACATATTTGTACCTTAACACTTTGACACCTAACACTACGAACAAACAATGGTATCGTACATTCCAAATGGAAAAAGAACTGTATTACGGAAGTGAGAAGGGAGAAATGAGTGTTGTTGAAATTAATGATGATGGTATTCCTGATTTATTAATCCGTTTTAATGAAACACATTGTAGTCTGAAGAAGTTTATTTCTCGGACTAATGATGGTTATGTTACTCCTTTGAAATATTATGAAACACAGTCTTTTGGTCGCAATCTCGAACTTGTAAAAATTATAGACTTTGATGGCGATGGATTGAATGACATTCTTGACTTGAGAGATGATGGCTATAGAGTTTATTCTCTATATGAACATAGCTCATTCTATGATAAAGTTGCATCTGGTGACTATCCTCGTAAAGGCGATTATGTGTATTGTGGTGATTTGAATGGTGATGGAAAGACTGACTTGTTGTGTGCAAGTGATTCCAAGAAATGTACTCCATATTTCTCAACAGGTAAGGAATTCGTAAAGTTGTTACCAGGCTCTAATCCATTGGCATCAAGTAATGGTGATATAAATCTGTTTCCTGCAAGCGAGACCGAGATGTTCCTCGTAGATTTGAATGGTGATGGATTGGATGATGTTGTAGGTATTGACAGAAGATTGAATAACGGAAAGGGCATAGGCTATCCACAGATATACATAAACAATGGAGACTGTCTTTTTGAAAAAGTGGAAGATACTCGTCGTCAGCGTAGTTTATTGCCGTTGGAAATATGTTCCTACTATGTCGGAGATTTTAACGGTGATGGTAAACAGGATTTTTTTTGTACGGGAAATCCAGATAATACAAACTATAGTAAAATGATGCATGCTGATTTGTATTGGATGTCTGTAACTCCTAATAACCTTGTCTCTCGTATCACTGATGGTATGGGTAATTCTACTGAGATAGAATACAAGTACATGAGTGATAAGGACGTATATACAAGAGATGATGTTCAATATGAAAACGTCAAGTCCATATCTGGTTCTTGGCCATTGGTGTATCAGGTTAAGACTCCTAATGGCGATTTTGGAGTTGATACGGTTCGATATTCCTATCATAATGCATTGATGCATACAGGAGGACGTGGCATCCTTGGATTCGAATCGATGACTACATTGGATTTGACAACAAACACGAAGACAATTCAAACTAATGTTGTTTACAGTTCACACTATATCCTTGTTCCATCATCTTCTGAGACTTACATAAATGACCGACTTGTGGCAGAAAGCTCGACATGTTATGATTTGTTTGTGAATTCGAAAAATAAATTTGTGTATTCATATTTACCGACAGAAAAATCAGAACGTGAGTATGAATATAATAGTGGCGAGCCAATAAAAGACGTATTAACCTTTATGCAATATGATGAGTATGGTAATGCTACTGAAATCGAAACAGACGATATGGTTTCGACGACAATAACGTCAAATGAGTATGTAAATGATACCGTACGTTGGTTTTTAGGCCGTCTGACGAATACCAAAGTAGAAAAATATTCTTCAGGGAAAAAAGAAGTTCGTAAGTCTGCATTCGAGTATGATGATGTTACAGGATTACTACGTGCAGAAATTATTGAACCAGACAACAAAGCTTTAGGCTATAGAAAGACCTATGAGCGTGATGTGTATGGCAATATCACAAAGAGCACGATAACTCCGTTTGATACTAAATATTCACCTCGTGTTACTGAGAGTGAATATGAAAAATATGGCAGATTCCTTGTGAAAGAAAAAGATGCTCTGGGATTTGTTCAATCATACGATCTGGATGAATATAGAGGATTGGTTCTGAAATCAACAGATGCCAACGAACTTGTTACGGAAAATACATATGATGCTTTTGGAAATGTCGTGAAGGTTCAGACACCTTTATCCACAACATATACAACTGCAGGTTGGGTAAAAGAATTGTATAGTGGTGCTATTGGAATTCATGCAAAATCAGACTTGCAATTTATAGCTCCATATACGGCTAAATATTTTGTCTTTACTGAAACTCCAGGACACTCATCCTCTGTTGAGTTCTTTGACTGTCTTGGAAGAAGTATACAAACTGTCACTGTAAAAGATTATTATGATGAGAACGGTGCCGGTGATGCCCGTAAAAAGATAGAGACTGGAAGGGATTACAATAGGAAGGGACAGGTGGTTTATGAGTATGGCCCATGTTTTGATATTGCCAAAAATGTCCCTGTAACTTATTATTTTTATGATGAATGTGGACGTGTTATAAAAAAAATCGGGGTAGATAATGATACCACAACATTTGAATATGATGGTTTGATAACTACAGTTACGGATGCAAAGGGGCATACTTCGAAAAAGGAAGTCGATATGCAAGGCAGGATGGTTAGAAGTACTGATGCCTTGGGTGGTGAAGTCCTCTATTATTATGATGCGTCAGGACGTAATGTTAAGATTGTTGGTCCGAAGAAGGAAATCACAATGGGCTACGACATTATGGGTAACAGAATATCTATGCATGACCCAGATGTCTCTGATGGTACGATTTTTACTTCATATAATGCTTTCGGTGAAATTGTAAAAACAGAAGATAGCCATGGCGTAACAACATTTGAATATGACAATGGTGGGCGATTGATAAAAGAAACTCGTCCGGATATGACTGTTACCAAGTCGTATGACAAGCAGCTTAAGGGATTCCTTGATTATGTAAAGAATGACAAGGTACAAGTAAGCTACTTTTATGACGAATATGGAAGGACAATCCGTGAAACACAGAAAGACGATAATACTCAACGGACTGATGAGGTCAGTTATGAATATGATGGTTATAGCCGTCTGGAATATACAAATTATCCAAGTGGACTAAGGGTTAGAAACCATTATTCTCGTACTGGAGAATTGTTGTCCGTTGAGGATGCCAACGATAAGAATAAGTGCTATTGGCAGCTGGGTTATAATCGTAATCAAACTTTTAATGCCATTAATGCTAGAGGACAAATTTTGTGTGAGAAATATGGAAATGGTATTATTACAGATGTTCAATATAATGATTCAACAGGACGAATAAAGAATATAAAGGTAAGTCCAAATAGTGGAAGTTTGTTGGACTGGTCTTATCTGTATGATAAAAATGGCTGCCTGAAAGAACGTACGGATAATAAACGAAACCTTACGGAATCATTTGATTATGATGCCCTCGACCGTCTTATATGTGCTAAGAAGAATGGAGAAGCATATCAGACAATGCGTTATGATGCGGCAGGCAATATCGTATATAAGTCTGATGTGGGTGAGTATGTCTATGAGGAAAACTCTAACCGATTGAAGGAGGTGAATTCTACTTCGTACAAGCCTATGGAGTGGGATGAGATACAATATACTTCGTTCAACAAGATTCGTAGTGTCGTTGCAGGCAGGAACAGAATGACTATCAACTATGGCCCTTCCAAGAACAGGACTTCTATGGTCATTGATGAGAACGGACAGAAGACTACATACGGATATTTTGGCAGTTTGTTTGAATATGTCCAGAAAAATGGTGAAAATACATATAAAAACTATATCTTTGCAGCAGGAAAGTGTGTCGCAATTGTCGAGAATGTAGTTACATCCAAGACTTCCAAGACAAGGACACTTTATGTTCATCATGATTATCTTGGTTCAATACAAGCATACTCTGACGAAAATCAGAATCTTGTGTCAGAGCTAAGCTATGATGCATGGGGACGCAGACGTAATCCTGATAACTGGGAATACTACGATAAGATAGCTGATGCTGATGCTTTGCAGAACCGTGGTTTTGGCGGACATGAGCATCTTGACCTGTTTGAGATGATAAACATGAACGGTCGTATGTACGACCCGGTTCTTGGACGTTTCCTTTCTCCTGACCCGTTGATTCAGGCTCCAGACTTCACACAGAGTCTAAACCGTTACAGCTATTGTCTGAACAATCCATTAGCGCTGATAGATCCAAGTGGTTACAGTTGGTTCAGCAAGAACTGGAAGAGTCTCGTTGCTGCTTGTGTTGGTATTGCTGTCTCTGCAATTACAGCTGGTAGTGCTTCTGGCTTGGGTATTGCCATTATTGCAGGTGCTGCTGGAGGTGCCGCTTCTGCATTTACTGGGGCTCTTCTTAATGGTGCTAATATTGGTGAAATCCTTAAATCTACCATAGGTGGTGGATTCATGGGCGCATTAAGTGGAGGTTTGAATTATTTTGCTGGTGGCGGAGATTTCTTGATGAGAATTGTCAAGCATTCATGCTTTGATGCTGCAATGGAAGGCATCCAAGGTGGTAATATGCTTCATGGATTTATCTCTGGTGCTATAAATGGTGCTTCTGATACATTCATTGGTGGCATGGATATGACAAAGGGACTTAGAATTGCCTGCAATGCTGTCATTGGTGGTACAGTATCAGAAATTGGTGGAGGCAAGTTCGCCAATGGTGCTATCACAAGTGCATTCAGTATGATGTTCAATGGATTGATGCATCCAGAAGGAAATAAACGAGCTGCACGCCTTGAATATGAGGAAATTGGAGGCGGCTATTATTCTAATGGTGTACTTGTTGGAGAAAAACCTTTGAAATCTGTCTATCCTGAGTTTGACTTACTGTTAGGTGGTAGTTTGACTAAAGGGCTTGGTCGTGCGCTTAAAAGCGTAAATGGTTCGATTAAAGGTTTTGCAAATTGGGTAAAGAGCAAAACGCAAGGATCGTTCTTTAAAGGAACCAAACTTAGTAATGCTGCAAAAGAAAAAGCATTGAGAGGTAACTATCATGGATTCCCTGATAGTGTTGAAGCATTCGAAAAATATGGAGTTCGGTATAAGGCAATGGGTAAAGATGGCAATATGTATGAACATCTGGATATAAAAGGAAGTTATCATGGAAACGATGGAACTTTTCAGTTTATTAAAGATGGAGATAATATAATAACTCACAGATTTTTCAAAAAACAATAGCATATTTTACGTTTGTTGGCAATAATATTTATTAATTATGCAGGAGATAAAAATAAAAAAGATTGCGGATATGTATGGCATAGAGTATGTCGCTCTTGACCTTGAAGAAATATATTTCGCACAGAATAATGCTATCCGGATGATTGAAAAACTTCGTTTTGAATGTTGTCCGATAATTGGTGTTGATGTTTGTCTGTTAAAAGATGGATATGTAGAGGAGTTTCTTATGCCAAATTTGAGTACGGACAGAGCAAATAATGAATCGTGTAGAGAGTATTTGTTACGTAGTTGCGATGAAGCTATAGAATTTATCAGAAACTATCCATATAAATGTGAAGATTTGTTTTACGATATTTGTATTATATAATTCTCATATAGTAGCGATTTCTTTGATGAATATTTGAAGTATGTGGGCACATTCCTATGTGCCTACATACTAAAACCTAACTATAATGAAACTTAATATGTTTATGACTAAACTAATGAGGACAGTAATGCTTACTGTCATGTTGATGCTAAGAGTATCGGCTTTTGCTCTTGAACCAGTCAAGTATCTTGATGAGAATGGTCAAGAACAGTGGGTAACGGATTATACAGAAATTGATATCCCTTATCCTTGGGTACAGGATTATGAATATGATTTTGAGTTGAAGGATGGATGGTATGTCGTGAAGAAATCATTTGTAGGAGTTCAACAGACAGTACTAAGGGGCGGTCACGCACATGTGATTATTTGTGATAATTGTGTGTTTGATATGTATGAGTTTATGGTACTTTCTGGTTCTATCCATATTTATTCTCAAAGTTTTGGGGAAAATATGGGTGTGATGAATATACATGATGTTGTGGACTATAAACTTTTTAGTACCTTTGCTGTTAATGGCGGAAATGTTAATTTCCTGACAACTTTTAGGTCTAAGGATCCAAATATTTTGTGCTATACTTTTACCATGAATGGGGGCAACTTGTTTTTCGGTACTGATGAATATGGCAGGAAATATAAATTTGAATCTCTTATAAGGTGCAGTGAAATGTATCTGAATGGAGGGACAATAAGTACTGACCGTACAGATGTTTTTGCAGTTGCAAATAATCATCTGGAGTTTGGCCATTCTTCATGTAATTTTGTCGGAGACTTCGTTAAATTGTTTTATTATGGAGATGATGATATAAAGATTTATGATGGCTTGACTGTTAAGTTGAATGACAAAGAGTATGTCGGTTCTGTTCCGTATGACATTACTGATTATGAGACGATCAGCCATGTTGAGGCTGCTTATGATGATGTGGTTGGCATAGAACAGAATGACATTAGTGAAGATAATGATGATAGATGGTTTACCCTTGATGGTGTTTGTCTTGTGTCAAAACCATCAACGAGTGGTATGTATATTCATGGAAAGAAAAAGGTCTATGTAAAATAAGGATTTATGAAAACGAATATTAATATAAGGACAGTGATGACTGTCGTATTTTTTCTTATGTCATCTTACGTTGCAATGGCTCTTGACCCTGTAATGTATCTTGATAAGGATGGCAAACAGCAATGGTGTACTAACTATAAGATTATCACTGGCGAAGAAAGTGTCCTTACACGTGGATGGTATGTGGTAAGTGGTGATGTCCTCTGCAATTATAAGTCCTGTCACTCTGGTCTTATCGAAGTTCGTGGCAATGTTCATATAATCCTAATGGATAATAGTGCTTTTAAATACGAGAATTCTTATGGATTTGTGGAAAGTGAGGAAGAAGACGTGTTTTTCAATTATGCAACTCTTAATCTCTATTCCCAAAGTTATGGCGATAATATGGGTAAGATTGTTATGAATATGGGGAACAGATATGCTTTTGGCACATACAACATGAATATATTTGGTGGAGATATTGATATTACAGATACTGGTGGTGATTGCGCCTTCCATTGCCATGAGTTAACTATATGGAATGGAAAAATCAATATTCATCAAAAACAAAGTATAAGTACTAATTTCTTGAATCTTTATGGTGGTGAGATACATTGCGATAAGAGTTTAAGGGTTCATGCTGGTTTGAAATTCGGTCAGTCAAAGTCTGGTTTGATACTTGATATCGGTGGATGTATAAATCTTAATGATATGTTTAATTTCTCTGGAGATGCTGTTATTGAGGATGGTGTTACGGTAGAGGTCTTCGGAAAGACATATACAGAGAAGATTCCTGCATCAGATATGAAAAGCAGAGATATTTGGTCGCGGGATAAAACTGCGATTTTATCTGCAAAAACTTATGATGCGGTATCTGTTGGCGATGTGTTCTGTACAGAATCTAAAACCTCTGGCTGGTACACTCTCAACGGCATTCGCTTGAATGATAAGCCAACATCCGCAGGTATATATATTCATGATGGTCGCAAGGTTATCGTGAAGTGATAAGTATCATACTTACGCATAACAAACTTTCACTTTTCTGTCTGTGATTTCTCTTTATAGACAGAATAAGTATGATTTTTCCGCTATGTAAAGTACATCTTTACGCTTCGTAACTATCATGTTTACGGAGGGGAAAGATGTACTTTGTTTTTGTTACATTATTGGGATGAACTTTACTGGAGACGGAAAGTGACAGGAAGAGTGAATTTGACACGTACTGGCTTGCCATGTTGCTTGCCTGGCCTCCATCTTGGCATGGATGATACAACTCGTAATGCTTCCTTGTCAAGTGACGGGTCAACGGAACGCGTTACACGGGGTTCTACTATTGAACCATCACGGTTAACGATGAAGGAAACGAGTATGCGTCCTTGTATGCCTGTCTCTTGTGCAGCTGAAGGATATTTGAGGTTCTTGGCTAACCATGTCATGAGGGCAGCATTTCCTCCTGGAAATGACGGGTCTTCTTCCACGAACTCGAAGATTTCATCTTCACCCGTGTCCTCAAATGTTGGTGCGGGAGGTGCCATCATTGAAGGACCTTGTGGAGATGATGGTCCTGAGATGGCAGAGTTGATGTCTTCTACAGTCTCTATCTTTGAGTCATCTATCTCTGTCTCGTTGTCCACGATATCGAGAATCTCTGCCACTTGAGGTGCATCTGCGGGTGGGGGAGGCGTGTTGGCAAAGACTGGCTGTGTGACAGGTACTATCTCCATCTCGTCGGGTACGAGTGAAGAGTTCTTGCATAGTGTACTCTTGTTTGTAAACTCATGGGTTGTCCATTCAAAGGCAGCAAGCATTGTTGCAAAGCTGATGACGAAACCAATGAGTAATGATGTTCCTTTCTGACCTTCGAGGTCGGCTTTCTTTGATTTCTTTACTTCCATAATGCTGTTGTTTTTTTGATTAGTTGGTAATGTTATTTTTCGTATCGAAAAGTTCTGGAGTTAGAAGAATCTTGTCTTCGCTCCTTGTTTCTGCTGCAAAATTATGGCGGTTTTTATTACCTTGCAAGTAATGACTGATAGAAAGTGTATGTAATAAACGATATGAAAGTAAGTGCTTGAAATAGTGTTGCTCATGTTTTTTGTTGCATAGGAATTACATACCAAATGGGATGAATTGGGGTAGAAAACAGGGTGGTGTGCGTCGTTATGAAATGTTTTTCTTCGTTATATTTAACCATCGGCAACGGATTCTAATAAGTAGGTGTGCAAAATTATTCGACCTGTACGGTTGAAACTGTATGTTGTTTTTTGCCGCAGTGCGGCCAGTTAAAAAAAAACATGGTAAAAACCAAATAAAATCAAAAAAAACATGTTTTTTCTTGTTTTTGTTCTGTTTACTTCCCGCTGGTCAGTGAGAAAAGTTCTTGACTGTTTTTTAATATGCACCTTTGTGCAAAACTACAACCATACAGTTCGAATAATTTTGCACATCTACTTGGAAAAAAATCTACTTATATAAATAATCTTGCATACGTACTCAGAGAAGAAAAATTGAAGGCGTGGAAATAAAAAAAGGTGCGAAGCAATGGAGCTTCGCACCTTTTATAATATAGTGATTGTTGAGTTCTGATTAGAAGAACTTGTAACGTGTATCTGTGATGTTAGCGTTCTTTGTGAGAACCTGCATGATTCCATAGAATGCAGAACGTGAGATGTTCTGAGCAGCAGTAGCCTGCTCTGCCTTAGCGTCGAACTTCTCAGCTGTCTTGTTCTTGTTGATTACCTGGAACATGTAAACACCATAGAGTCCCTTTACTGGACCTACGTACTTGCCGTTCTGTGCCTTTGCAGCTGCTGCGCTGAGGACAGCCTCGCTTGCATTGATGCTACGAACGAATGTAGGTGCTGCGAATGTGATGTTGCGTACTGTGTCTGTAACTGCATTAGCAACCTTTGCTGCCTCTGCGAAGCTCTTTGCGTTCTTTGCAGATGCGATAATCTTCTCAGCCTTCTTGTCGTTTACAATCTGCTGCTTAACGAACTCCTTAACCTTGTCGATAGAGTAGTAACCCTTCTCGTTGATACCTGTGAGTGCAACTACCATGAGGTGGTTGTGGTCACCACAGTCGTAGATGTCAGAGATGTCGCCTACCTCAGCATTTTCGAATACCCAACGTACTGCATCGTGTGTACCCTTGATGTTGTAGATATTGTGTGTAGCGCTGCTGAAGTTCTCGATAGGATATACTGTGTAGCCGTTCTTTGCTGCGTTGTCCTCAAGTTCCTTAACTGAACGATTTGCAGAAACGAAAGAAGAGAACTTGTTGTATTCGTTGTTGAATGTCTCGTTAGAGAATTCAAGTGTCTTTACAACAGCTGCTACATTGTACATTGGCTTGAAGTCCTTCTGATCGATAACCTGAAGGATTACGTTAGCACCGTTTGCGAACTTTACCTTTACTGTCTCACCCTTAGATGTGCTGTAGATAGTGTTGATGAACTTAATGTTGTCATCATCAAGCTGTGCGTTTGCGAACTGTGATGATACTACCCATGAAGAGTCGCCTGTCTGAGCATACTTCTTTGCAATATCCTTGAATGATGCACCGCCCTTGATAGCGTTGAGGATTGAGTCAGCCTTTGCATCAGAATCCTTTTCGTCCTTACCTGTCACACCAATCTGGCGGATAAGTACTGAGTCTGCCTTAGTAGCCTTGTCAAGAACCTTGACTGTGTAGTAGAGGTTTGTTGAAGCATCATATACTGGTTTAGATACTGAACCTACAGCTGCTGAGTCGAGAAGGTTAGAGATAGCAGAGAAACGGATGTTGCCAGAAGAGAGTGTGAAAGCCTCCTTAGCCTTGAATACGTTAGAGTATGGAAGAATAGAAGCGTTAGCACGTACAACCTCGCCAGCCTCTGTTGCATTCTGTGCAGCAGCGAGTTTATCTGAACATGCGTTCATGTCTTTCTCTGTCTCTGCCTTATCGTCTGCACTTGGAGTAACAACAACGTCGATGAACTTGATGTCGCGTGTCTCCTGTGGAAGAGCGAACTTCTCTTTCTCTTCGTTGTATTTCTTCTGGATTTCCTCGTCAGTTACGTTTACGTCCTTATCTGCGATAGAAGACATTGGAACTGCTGCAAGGAGAATGTCTGTCTGGCTTGTACGGCTCTCGAAAGAAACCTTAGCCTCTACTGGGTTAGAAAGGAATGAATTTGCGAGGAGTGCCTGATACTTCTGTGCGAGAATCTGGTTACGGATTGCCTTCTGAGCAAACATGTAGTAGTCATAAATCTTCTCGTAATCATTGCTGAGCTGTCCGTTCTCCTTAGCCTGCTTGTAAGCATTGAGGAAAGCCTGAACATTAGCATAGTCGTAACGACCCTGCTGGTTCATGAAGATTGGAGTCTGGAGGAACTGGCTCTGTCCGCTGCGGAGTATTTCAGATACTTCATCGTCTGTAACTGCAATACCGAGAGCCTCACATTCCTTCTTGATAAGCTCGTTCTGGATGTAAGAGTTCCAAGCCTCGTCATTAATCTGGTTGAGTTCCTGCTCAGAGAATGATGCCTTCTGTGACATAACCTCATAGAAGTTCTGATACTCCTTTGTGAGGTTCTGATAGTCCTGAATAGAAACTTTCTCTCCATTGATTTCTCCAACATTCTGCTTTGACTGCTGGAAGAGCACCTCGCCTCCACGGAGGAAGTCTCCGATAACGAAGAGGAAAAGTGCAAGTGCGATAACAGAAACAAGCAAAATGCCTCTGTTTCGAATTGTTTGTAATGCTGCCATTTTTTTATTTATTAGTATTATTTATTATTTGGTTTCATCTGATATTAACATGAAGTTAGTTAGTTGCGTTATGGCCTTACAGTATGCGACCTACAAATAACACGCAAAAATACAAAAAAAAAAGGACAGTCAAAGAATGGTTAGTTATAATTTTCCTTATAAATGTGTAAATAATGCTATAAAACAAAAAAAAAGCAGTAAGAAAGGCTAAATTATAGCAATCTTACTGCTTTGTTTTTGCTGAATCTGCCATTTGCATCATTTCTGCATCTGGAGTTGGCTCTGTATTATCCTCGCTTAGTGGGAACGCTCCGACGGAACCATAAATCTTGTAATCCGTCATTGTTTCGTTGGATGAGAAGTTGTAACCTGATAATTGTTGTTCCTCTCCATCAATCTCCATGTATCTGTCGGAATAAATCCTGTGAGTACCCATGTCCCAGTAAAGTAATGAGGTCTTGAACGTCTCTCCCTTCAGGTTCTTTACGAGTACTCGTCCTCTCATTTCCCACAGACGTTTTGTCTCATAATGGTAGGCGGTATCGCATGATATGAATGCTACTACATGGAACGATTTGTCAAACTTCTCAAGGAATAGTCCCTTCTCAAATGCGTGATACGGAACTTCCTTCTTGTCATAGTAGTACCAATCTTCTGATATAATCTTGTAACTGATTATACCTGAGTCAGAGACAGAACTTGACACTCCTACAGACATGAGTACTGGAATGGAATCCCTTATACCGATGTCAGGATGGTTTGTTTCGTTGTCGGATGAGCAAGAAAATAGCATAGCAGCGGTAGAAACTACCGCTGCTATAGTTAGTTTATATGTGAGATTTTTTATCATCGTGCGTTGTTAAGACGAATAGTTGTTGATTCGCCAAGAACTGTTGCTGCCTGACCTTCCTTCAAGCCCTGGAAGAATGCCTCTGACTTAGGGAAGAAATGACCTGCATAGCTGCCACAAGCCTTGTTTGCTGCACCTGCACAAGCTGGGTCAACTGCCTTTGCACGGAGTGCCTTGTCGTAAGCGAGGCAGTAGAACTTGCTCTTCTCAAGGTTGTTTCCTGATGCGAGACGTGCTACACAGCTTGCTTCAAGGAGATATGCCTTACCGAGAGATGGCTGGAACTGGAGTGCCTTCTTACACCACTGGCGTGCATTTGCTGCATTACCCTTCTTGAAATACATTGCTGCTACAGAGTAAGCATAGAGTGACTTCTTGATTTCGTCATTCTCCATATCAACTGCTTCCTGAGCGAGCTTGATGGCTCCATTTGTGTCACCACCTTCGATGAGACGTTTAGCCTTAGCGATGGCTGCACGTGGAGTTGGCTTTATAGCATAGATGTAGTCAGAAGCCTTGAAGTAAATCTGGCTCTTGTCACACTCGAACTGCTCCAGTGTCTTGAGGACTGCATCGAGGTACTCTACATCGTTCTTGTGTTCTTCTACACCTGCAGAGTAGATTCTTTCAAGAGCATCACAGTCTGCTGCACCTGACTGAACGAAGAGGTCGTTACACTGTACCTGTGTTGGAAGGTAGTTTGCAACAATCTTCTGTGCCTGAATGGTATCTGTCTCAGCAAATTCCTTTGCCTGTCCAAGGAGCTGGTCGCAGATATCATTACACTCCATGTAGTCGCGGATGAAGTCAGTACGCTTGTCAACATTCTCCTTGTCTGCAATATAACGGCGGTAAGAACAGTCGATGAATGCGTAAAGAACAAAAGCCTCTGTGTTGAGACCTACATCGTCGATACCTGAACGGAACATCTTGTATGCCTCCTCATTGTTCATCTTTGGACAATAGTAGTAGTAGTCTGTTGCCTTACGACAGAAGATATATCCCTTTGTTGTATAAGTCTTCTTTGATGCAAAAGAGTTGAGTGCATCAAGATACTGAAGACGCTGATCATATATCTTCATCAACTTGTCGAAGTATTCATTCTTCTTTGCTTCGTCAGTTTCTGCCTTGATAAGGTTCTCAAACATCCATGCACCATCTGTATATACACGGCTTTGAGAAAGTGGGCCTTTTGTGAATGCTACTTCCCAAGGCTCGATAGCCTCAAGATAATCGCCCTGCTTGAAGTAACTCTGATAGAGGCTTAATCCCTGGCGAACATCAATGCTATCTTGTCCATGACCGATACGGTCTTCCAATCGTGTACCTCTGAGGTCTTGAGCAGATGTGCCCAACGCCATAGCTGCGAGTGTACAACTGAGAATTAAAGTTTTCTTCATCATAGGTATTTTAGTTTTAGTTATTATCAATGTTTATTATCTCTTTTGAATGTTCCGCTTAGAGCATTTATGCTTGCAAAACTTGAATTTGGTTGCAAATAAAGCGTATTCCAATAATTTCTTTGGGTGGGGAAGTACTCTTTATTAAGGGGAAAATCCTATTTACGTTGGGATTCTCCTGCGTTGCGTCCTTACTTAGCCTTCCACTTATAGAACCATCTGTCACTCATTGTCAATCCGAGACAAATCTTCATGTAATTCTCTGTCAACTTGTTCTGGATGTTTGTTGTTGCATTGAGGTATGGAATGTCGGAATGAACCCATTGTAAGGAAATGTTCAACTTTGGAGTTGCTCCGTATGAGTTTCCGTTGGCAAGAGGGAGAGACATACCTGCTGAAAGACCGAACTCGTATGGCTTGTCAGATAATTTAATACCTTCTACATTAGCGTATGATTGTGCATAGAAACCTCCCAACTTATATGTAATCTTCTTTCTGTATGATGTTGCAAACATATCTGGAGTCCAAGCAAGACCTGCAGATATCTTCATTCTGTCGTTGAACTGACCAGTTGTTGACTGAAACTCATTCAGATTATTATTTGGGAACTTGACATTGCTCCATTTCTGCAACTCAAAGTCTGCTCCTGCAAGGAACTTGTATGAGTTGTAGTATGTAAGACCAATTGCAAATGCATCTGGAAGTTGAAATGCATCTGGAATGGTCTTTGTTTCAGAGTTTGTCTGACTTGAAGATTTGATTGATGAAATAGTCTTGCTTGCCTCGTTGTTGATGTTGTGACCAGGACTATATGTGAAACCAAAAGTCATTCGGTCATTGTCAGAAAGTTTCTGAGTATATTGAACACCGAGATCAAGACTATATGTGCTAATGTCTGCGGAATAGCTCTTTGTTATTGTACTTGCACTTGAAGAACTGAATGGAATGCTCTCTGTATGGCTATAGTCACCATAGAGATATGAAAGGTTTGCACCGATAGACAGCGGTTTGATTACCTGCCAACCAATACCGAGCTGAATCTGGTGGAGACCTCCGTTGCCAGTAAATTTGTAGCTTGATGTAACGTCTGTTCCTTCAACAGTCTCGCTATTTGATGTGAAGTTATAGCCTATGTTGGTAACTGGAAGCATGGATACAGCAACACCTAATCCTTTGTATGCCCTAAAGTGGAATGCAAAGTAATCGAGGCTGGAGTTCTTGGCGTTTTGCTGAAGTCCGCCCATTTTATAGTTTCCGTTCTGGAGACTAACACCAATATCGAAAAGTGCTGTTAGGGAGTCGCAGGCAGAAAGGGCTGCTGGGTTAGCTGTATTTATGCTCTGTCCGTCTCTGTAACCTTGGGCAATACCGCCCATACCTTTGTTGAATCCCATTGAACGGTCTGCCATAAGACCGAATCCTGAGCGGGAGTATGGAGAGTTTACGCCATTCTGTGCATAGACGTTGATGCTTACGAGTGCAAGTGCTGAGAATACAGCAGTCTTGAATGCTTTTACCATCTTGGATAATATAGTATTTGTCTGTTTGTCTATTATATTCTAAAGCTTATTTTACGGAACCTGCCTTATTTCAGATGCAAATATAATGGTTTTGTTGTTTAAATCAAAACGAAAGTGGCAATCTGTGTGAATAATTAAAGAATTTAAACACTTTTTATGTTTATTTCACAGATGTGCTATCATTTGTGCTACCATTTTGTGGCTTTTGCTTGAAATTCTGATTGCCACTTTTATGATTTCTATGATAGTTGCCTGATTTGTTGCCTTGCTTGTTTCCTTGCTTTGGATTATTGCTCTGTGGCTTGCCGTTATTTGGTTTCTGTCCGTTGCCTTTTCCTTTATTATATTTATGGCTTGGCTTACCATGGCGATAGTTTCCTCTGCCATTACCGCCTTGATTTTCGTGCATGACAGGCTTTTCGCCACATCCTTCTGGGAGTTCAGGCTTGTCAATCTCCTTTTCGATAAGTTTCTCTATACGACGGAGAAGGTGATAGTCCTTCTGTGTTACGAGTGTTGCTGCCTGACCATCACGATTGGCACGTGCGGTACGTCCGATACGATGGACATAATCTTCTGGGTCACGTGGCACATCATAGTTGATGACAAGCTGAATGTCGTCAATGTCAATTCCACGACTCACGATGTCTGTTGCTATGAGGATGCTTATTCTGCGGTTCTTGAACTCGTGCATGACTGTGTCACGTTCCTTCTGGTCAAGATCTGAGTGCATGGCTTCTACCTTGAAGCCTTTCTGCTTCATGGAGCGTGCAAGTTCCTTTACCTTCTGCTTGGATGAAGCGAATACGATTACTCTGTCGAGTGTCTTGTCAGAAAGGATGCTTTCTACAATCCTATCTTTCATGCCATCGTAGCAAAGGTAAGCCGACTGCTTGATTTTCTCTGCAGGCTTTGATACTGCAATCTTTATCTCTACCGGGTTGTGGAGAATATTGCTGGCAAGTTTCTGTATCTCGTTTGGCATGGTTGCAGAGAAGAGGATTGTCTGACGCTCTGGTGAGAGATAGCTTACAATCTTCATGATGTCGTCATAGAATCCCATGTCGAGCATACGGTCAGCCTCGTCGAGAATGAAAAATGAAACTCGCTTGAGGTCTATGTGTCCTCCTGCAAGGTGGCTGATGAGACGTCCTGGGGTAGCTATGATGATGCTTGCTCCATGCTCAAGTCCCTTGCGTTCTTGCTCAAAGCGTGCTCCATCGTTACCTCCATATACGGCAACGCTGGACACTCCATCGATGAAGTATCCAAATCCTTCTACCTGCTGGTCAATCTGCTGAGCCAATTCGCGTGTTGGCGACATGATGATACAGTTGATTGCGTCCTGTGGATAGTTCCCTGAGTTAAGCTGGTTGAGTACTGGCAAAAGATAGGCGGCAGTTTTTCCTGTGCCTGTCTGAGCTATACCTATTATGTCTTTGCCTTCAAGTATTGGCGGAATTGCTTTTTCCTGTATTGGTGAGCACGTCTCGAAGTTCATCGAGTCGAGTGCGTCGAGAATGTCATCGTCTAATGGTAATTCGTCGAAATACATATCTTTTTCTATATGCAGCTCCTCTAAGTTCTTTGTTAATCTCCCAATATGGAAGTTGAATGTCTGAGGATTGTATGAATATTCTTTTTATTTATGATGAGGTCTTCAGGTCAATATGATAGAATGACTTCCAAACCTAATAACCTGATAACCTTGATTTACTTTGGTGCTTTGCGGTAAACGAAATAGGCGATAAGAGCAAAGATGATGTTTGGAATCCAAGCTGCTATTATTGGTGCCATGTTAGCGTTTGTTGCAAAGGTCGCGAATGTTGTCTGGAACATGATGTAGGTAAAACTGAGGCCGAGACCGATACCTAATGAGAATCCCATTCCATTCTTTCGCTTCTGGGCAGAAAGTGAGACACCGATGATGGTGAGAATGAAGGCAGCAAACGGGCTTGCAATACGCTTGTGGTATTCCACTTCAAACTCCTTTATGGCGGCAAAGCCTCGTGCCTTCTGTTTATCTATATACTCCTTGAGTTTAGGAGTTGTGAGAGTTTCCTGTTGTCCCTTAGTGATGAGAAAGTCCTGTGGCTCAAATTTGATGATGGTGTCTTTGCGGTAGCCGCTGCTGAGCGTTTCTTTCAGCCCTTTGAGGTCACGTGTTTGATAGTTTGTGAGAATCCAATGGTATGGCTCTTCTGACAGGGTGTCGTACTGAATCGTCATGGCTTGAAGGTGCTTGACGAGTTTCTTGTTCTCAAACTTGTCCAACTGGAAGTCCCAACCTGTTTTCTGTGTGTCCTCATACCTGCCTATGTAGGCAATGACTCCTGAATCGACCTCCATCTGTACGTTAGATGTGAATGTCTGGAAATCTCTCTTTCTCTTGTAGGTGTTCTCAAACTTTACTCGTACTACATTACATTCAGGGATGACGTATGCTCCGAGAATGAATGTGAGAGCACAGATGATTGCTGCCGAAATCATGTAAGGGCGCATGAGTCGCTTGAAACTTACGCCTGTTGACATCATAGCAATAATCTCCGAATTGTCAGCAAGTTTGGTGGTAAAGAAAATTACCGAGATGAATACGAACAACTGACTGAAGAGGTTGGAGTAGTATGGAATGAAGTTGACGTAATAATCAAGGAAGATTGCCTTCATCGGTGCATTGTTCTGCAAGAACTTGTTGATGTTCTCGTTGAAGTCAAAGATGACCGATATGGAGATGATGAGTGCAATAGAGAAGAAGTATGTGCCGAGGAACTTGCCGATGATATATCGGTCAAGGCGTGACACAGGATTATTCTCATCGCACCAATCCTTTATCTTATTCCATGATTTCAATTGTTTCATAATTCTTTTTCCGGAGTTGTTTCCTTCGTTAATCCTTCGTTGGTTCCTTATTTCCTCTTAGCATTCTCTTTGTTTCTCTTAGCAACACTAAGAGAACATAATGGAAACATAAAGCAAGCATAAAGGGTTGCCATTAGGAACGGATGTGTGAAAGATTGTTACAATCGTCTTCCAAGTTCGCTTACCATCTTCGCTTTCCAAATTGCAAAGTCGCCTGCTATGATGTGCTGACGTGCTTCGCCAACAAGCCAAAGGTAGAATGCAAGGTTGTGAATACTTGCAACCTGCATGGCAAGAAGTTCCTGAGCCTTGAAGAGGTGGTGGATGTATGCCTTTGTGTAGGCAGTATCTACGTATGAAGTTCCCTCTGGGTCAAGAGGCGAAAAGTCCATTTCCCACTTCTTGTTGCGAAGGTTGATTGTACCATGCTTTGTGAATATCTGTGCGTTACGTCCGTTACGTGTTGGCATGACGCAGTCAAACATATCGACTCCTCGCTCTATTCCTTCAAGAATGTTGATTGGTGTACCTACTCCCATGAGATAGCGTGGCTTGTCTTGAGGAAGAATCTCGTTGACAACCTCAATCATCTCATACATTACGTCAGTAGGCTCACCTACGGCAAGTCCACCGATGGCGTTTCCGTCGGCTCCTTTCTTTGCTATGTTCTCGGCTGCTTTCTGACGGAGATCCTTGTATGTACATCCCTGAACGATAGGGAAGAGTGACTGGTTATAACCGTACTTTGGTTCTGTTTCGTTGAAACGTTTGATACAACGGTCAAGCCAGCGTTCTGTAAGTCCGAGTGACTTCTTTGCGTATTCGTAGTCACTTGTGCCAGGAGGGCACTCGTCAAACGCCATCATGATGTCGGCACCAATTGTGCGCTCTATGTCCATCACGCTTTCTGGTGTGAACTTGTGCTTGCTTCCGTCGATGTGGCTGCTGAATTCCACACCTTCCTCACGTATCTTGCGGATGCCTGCAAGTGAGAATACCTGAAAGCCACCGCTGTCTGTGAGCATAGGACGATCAAAGCCGTTGAACTTGTGAAGACCGCCTGCAGCCTCTATGACCTCAAGTCCCGGACGAAGATAAAGGTGGTATGTGTTGCCAAGGATTATCTGTGCCTTGATGTCGTCCTTTATCTCATGAAGGTGTACACCTTTCACGCTTGCGAGGGTTCCCACAGGCATGAAGATAGGTGTCTGTATCTGTCCGTGGTCGGTTGTTATGAGACCTGCACGTGCGTTAGTCTTACTATCTGTATATTGTAGTGAAAATGTCATTTTAACTTATTTCAAATGTTATTTCTTCTCCTCCTTCTTTTCCTCTATTGCTGCTTCGAGGTCGATAGGATTGGCTACCTTCTCGTCGAGGAGGGCGAAGTCGAGTACATCCTTTACGTTTTCTACGTAGTGGAATGTGACTCCTGTCACGTATTTCTCAGGAATCTGTTCGATGTCCTTACGGTTTTCGTGACAAATCATGATGTCCTTTATGCCAGCTCGCTTGGCTGCAAGAATCTTCTCTTTTATTCCTCCTACAGGAAGAACCTTGCCACGGAGCGTAATTTCTCCTGTCATAGCGAGGTATGGGCGTACTTTGCGCTGGGTGAGAGCTGAGGCAAGCGATGTAGCAATCGTGATACCAGCTGAAGGCCCGTCCTTAGGAGTTGCACCTTCAGGTACGTGGATATGGATGTTCCAGAAGTCGAATATCTCATGACGGATGCCGAGCATATCATGATGAGCCTTGAGGTATTCGAGAGCAAGAACGGCAGATTCCTTCATCACGTCGCCGAGGTTACCTGTGAGGGTGAGTTTGCCAGCCTTGCCCTTGCTGAGACTTGTCTCGATGAATAGAATCTCGCCACCTACAGCTGTCCATGCAAGACCTGTGACAACTCCTGCATAGTCATTACCCTGGTACTTATCGCGGTTGTATGGCTCAGGACCGAGGTACTTGGTGAGGTCGGCAGGTTTGAACTCAATTTTGCCTTGTTCATCGTCTGAACGTGCAATGTTGAGTGCTGCCTTGCGAAGCATCTTGTTAATCTGCTTGTCGAGGTTACGTACACCAGATTCTCTTGTGTATTTCTCGATAATCTGTTCGATGGCTGTCTTTGCAATCTTTACTCCGAAGTTGCTCATGCCGAGGTTCTCGAGGTTCTTTGGAATGAGGTGACGCTTGGCAATCTCTATCTTCTCTTCGGTAAGATATCCACTTACCTCTATGAGTTCCATACGGTCGAGGAGCGGAGCTGGGATTGCGCCTATATTATTAGCCGTGGCAATGAACATGACCTTAGAGAGGTCGAAGTCAATGTCAAGGTAGTTGTCGTGGAATGTTGTATTCTGTTCTGGGTCGAGAACTTCAAGAAGGGCAGAAGCAGGATCACCATTGATGTTCTGCTGTGTTATCTTGTCAATCTCGTCAAGAATGAATACTGGGTTTGAAGAACCTGCCTTTGCTATTCCATTGATGATTCGTCCTGGCATAGCTCCTATGTATGTACGACGATGTCCTCTGATTTCTGATTCGTCGTGAAGACCTCCAAGGCTGATGCGTACATACTTACGTTTCATAGCCTTGGCGATACTCTTTCCGAGTGAAGTCTTACCGACTCCAGGAGGACCATAGAGGCAGATGATAGGACTCTTGAAGTCACCTCTCATCTTGAGGACAGCCAAATGTTCAAGGATGCGCTCCTTGACTTTGTCCATACCATAGTGGTCGGCATTGAGAACCTTTTCTGCGTTGTTTATGTTGAGGTTGTCCTTTGTACATTCGTTCCAAGGAAGGCTGAGCATTGTCTGGGCATAGTTATACTCTACTTGATACTCAGGACTCTGTGAACTAACACGCTTCAGTTTCTTGACAACCTTGTTGAAGGCTTCTTGTGTCTTTTCATCCCACTTCTTTGTGGCTGCCTTCTTAGTGAGTTCTGCTATGTCAGAATTAGAATCCTCCTCGCCAAGCTCCTGCTGGATGTTCTGTATTTCTTGACGCAAGAAATATTCGCGTTGCTGCTTGTTAAGACTCTCTCTTGTGTCGTGCTGAATCCTGTTCTTTAGCGAAATGAACTGGTATTCGCGGTCAACTATTGTAAGGAGCGCATTTGCTCTTGCCACAAGTGTGTTTGCGGAAAGGAGTCGGTAACGCTCTTCGTTTGTTACATCAATATTTGTACAAATGAAGTTGATGATTGACTCTTCCTCCGTTATGTTGGTAAGAGCCATGTAGGCGCTTGGATTGCTACTCTTGAAACACTTGATGGATGTCTCCTTGAGGGTGGCAATAAGTGCCTTGAAATATCTGTCGCTTTTTGATGGTGCATCCTCTTCTGGCGCATTCTCCACATGGCCTGTGAGGTATGCTCCCGAATTGTCAAGATCAATCAGCTTGATGCGCTGGAAACCTTGTATGACAGCCATCTTCGTACCGTCAGGAAGGTTGATTACCTTGAGAACCTTGGCAAGACATCCGTACTTGTAGAGGTCTTTCTTTGTAGGCTCTTCTACAGAATCATCCTTCTGTGAGAATACGGCTATAGATGAGTTCTTTGCAGATGCTTCCTGAACAATCTTCAATGAGGGTTTTCTTCCCACGCTTATAGGCAGAATGGAAAGAGGAAAGAGCATGACATTTCTTACTGGCAATACAGGCAATGGCTCGTTTGAGTCCATTGGCTGGTCAGTAAGCTTTGATTTGTCTATATTTGCGATGAAGGAGAGTGTGCCTTCAGATGAGGCCTCCTCCATAAATTCGTCAAACGGGAAATCGTTCATTTGTATTGTAAGTGTACTTTCTCTGTAATTTATAATAAAACGCGGCAAAATTACGAAAAAAAGTTGAGATACGCTATGAGTATAACCTTAATTTATATTAAAAGGCTGACTTTGATATGTTTTTGATATGTATTAGAACCAGCCGTGGTTCATACTTTATGGTACTATGAAACTAAGAAGCGACAAGGTGCTTCGCAGCAACTTGTCGCTTAAAATTCTTACATGTATATTCTCACCTTTACCAAAAAGAAATTAAGTTTTATAAGTAGTATGTGGAATCCGTAGGACGGCACTATTTTGAAAATCGATGCTTAGATGTGTACCGCCCAAACGGGTTTTGACGAATTTAGTATGTTCTGTAGAGAAGCCATGCGTCCTTGTAGGCGCTACGGAGCTTGTCACGAGAACTTGTTGCAGCTTCTTTTGTGTCATGTGAAGAAGCGATAACGCGATACATACCAGTGTCTGGGTTCTTTGCAATCTGTGCGCTATAACCCTTGTCAACCAACTCGTTACGACGCTTGTTTGCGTTGTCGAGGCTCTTGAACGAACCTGCTACCACGTTGTAAGCCTTGATGCTTCCTCCGCCTACTACATCAAGACGCTCCTGACGGATTTCGTTTGAAGCGGATCTTGCTGTTGTGGTTGTTGTGGTAGTAGTTGATGCCTTTCTCTGTCGTATGCTTGTATAAGACTGTGTCTCTTCTTTTGGAGTTACAGGTGCCACCTCTACTGGTTCAGAGTCGTCCTGAGTATAGAGCTCCTGATTCTTTGCCTTCTCGTAAGCAGCCTTCCATGATGCTTCCTTGGAAGTGCCACAAGATATGAATGATACTGTTGCGATGAGTGCAAGACCCATCATGAAAAACTTTTTCATAATTAATATAAAGATTGGATGTTGTGTAGTCTTTGTTTTTTTATTTCTCTCCCTATTTCTCCACTTTCGTGAATGTGGAGTTCTTTATTGTGTTCTTTAGCCTTACAGCTGAACGGAAGTTTATGTTCTTGACCTTTACCGATGGCGCTCTAAGGTCATCTTCGCTCTCTACCAGTTTCGATTCTGCCGATACCGAGAATGTTCCTAATCCATCAATATAGACGTTGTAGCCATTCATCAAATTTGTTGCAACCGAAGATGATATTGCCTCTATTGCTGCTCTGAGGTCTGCTACCGTGAGTGTACAGCCTGATGAGATTTCCTGGCAGAGGCTCAGTGTGTCGATAGTGCCCTTTGTTACAACCTGTGCATAGTAGCCTTTTTTAGGGCTCTTGCTGATGTTGTCCCTCATTGGCGTAACTCTGTATGGAATGCTCATCTTTTTTCAAAGTTTATTGTTAGATAACTTTTTTTACACTTTTAATTCATTTCTTTTAGACCTTTTTCTTTTTTGCTGTACGACTTATTTTTGTTTGTCCTACATCTTACTTTCAAAAGGTGTACTGCAAAGGTATTGTGTTTTTTTGTTTCTGCCAAGACTTCTTGTGCAAAAAAATGTTAAAACCTTTGATTTTTGCTGTTTTTTCAGTGGAATGGCGTATTTTTGAGTGCTTTTTGAAGTGCTTTTGGCTGTTTTGAGAGGCATTTGTGTCGATAATTAGTCGATAGTGTTAAATTGTAAAATGAATAAATGTATGGGAAAAGGTAATGGTTTGGCAATAGCGGCAGCTTTCCTTGGTGGTGCTGTCATTGGTGCGGCAGCAGGTCTTCTGCTTGCTCCTGATAAGGGTGAAAACACTCGTAAGAAGATACGTGAGGCTCTGGAGAAGAGTGGTATCAAGTTTGACAAAGACGAACTTGAAAGTCTTGTGAGCAGAGTTAAGGATGCTGTTTCGTCTTCGGATGATGATGACGATGTGGAAGATGATGCAACTGACATGATTTCTGATTCAGTGAAATAATGATTGTGGATTCATGATTGGAGATAAAAAGATAAAGTTACCTGAAGAAGAAAGGGAACTGCTGGGGCTGCTTTCACGCTACCTCAAATTGGAGGCGGTGGACAAGCTGTCGGTTGCTACAACGTTCGTGGTAGTAGCTCTTGTTATGTTTGCTCTTGGTACGTGTGCCTTGTTCTTTTTGAGTGCTGGACTTGTCAAGAGTATATCTGTCCTGGTGGGTGATGAGGCGCTTGCCAACTATATTGTAGGTGGTTCGCTTCTGCTCGTTATTGTTTTGTTCTATGCTTTCCGTGTACGCCTTGTAGAGAATAGGGTGGTGGCAGCTATTTCCGCATCCATTCTTCGTGCTGAGACGGAGGAAGGAAATGAAAATATGGAGGATGATGAAGATGAAGACTGATGGAACAATGAAACAGGCACAGGGGTATGCAACACTCTCAGAGGTACGTGCGGAGAAAGCTAAGGTGAGTCGTCGTCTCAGCAAGGGCGTGGAGAAGCTTCAGTCGGATATAGTTGATAGCTTCGTGCCCGACAAGTCTTTCTTTGATTCCGCACTCCCTTATATGAAATATTTTGGTTATGCTGTTACGGCTTATAAGACTGCTCGTATGGCAAAGAACGTTATGAGTTTCCTTCATCGCAGGAAGTGGTTCTGAGATCGTATCTTTGCAGACTTGAGAGCCTCATTTGGTGTACTCCTCCATGTAACACATACGATTTCGGGGTACTTGCAAAATAAAAAAAGAACCTGTTTCATAAAGAAACTGGTTCTTTTTTATTGCATCTATTTATTTCGTGTTTGCATCTTGTTTGGGAGTTTTCTGATCTTTTCTGTCTTTTTGTGGGTATGATATTTGAACAATAACTCATTTCGTATGCTGGAAGAGCCTTGAATCTTCATTAGCCGATAACTTTGCATCCTTGTTCTTTCTATGCATATATCTGGTTGGCTATCCATTGTGTGGCAAACGTGGAATATACTTGCAAACTTTGTGTTGAGTAGTATTTCTTCTTGATAATCCGTCAGATATGGCAAGCTCTATGTGTTAACTGTTAACGCGTAACTCGTTAATTCGGTCAATATGGCATATTCTTGTTATATCCCATGTGCTATATTTTGCCTATATAGAGAAAATAATATAATATAATAATATAATATTTCTATATATATAAGGTTCGCGTAAGCGAGAAGAATGTGGAAAACGAAAAAAACGTGAGTTACGCGTTAACAGTTAACACCCCTCACCCGTTTTCTCTCATAAGCCCTTTTGTGATTATACAGAATATTCTTTCTGATTATAAGGAAACCTGTTCCATGTTTTCATAATACTCCGTATCTTTGCATCGGGATTTGGAAGCAGAGCTTTCATCCGCATGACAGAAACGGCCACCCTGACATAAAGCGGACATAAAGCAATGCCGAAGCCCTTGCCTAAGTGAAATCCTCTACGTCATAAAAACAAGTCTGTTTCCCTCAACAGACATAAGCATAAAGGAGAATACCGTTGGTGACCTCAGAAGTATGCCTTCCATGAGGATGCAACAATGAGGCGGTCGGGCATGATGTTGGTGAAGGTGTGGAAGTAATCTACCACAACTCCTGCAGAGTGGTTACGACTGTTGAGGATGTCAATTGACATTCCTGCTCCTACTTCGAAACGTGTCTGTTCGGGAAGTTGAAGGAATGGAGTAGTTGAGTTGTCGTCTAAACGCTCAAAGGTGATAGGCTGACTGTTGCGTACACCTGCCATCAGTCTTCCGCTCATGCGCTTCGTCATGTTCTGAGGTATGCTGAACTTAGCTGCAATATCCGCATGGTACATAGATATGCTTTTGCCCATGATGGAAGTCGTACCAGCATCCTTGCCTGATAGGTCAACCTTGGCATGTGAAGTGGATATGCGTGCGAGTCCCTCTATGGCAAAGTTTGGTGTGAGGAACCAGCTTGCATCAAGTCCTATGGAGTATGGTGTAGATAGATGTACCGTAGCCTCTCCGTTGAAGTCCTCGAGCATTTCGAGATTGTCCGTTTCTACATGTTTAGTTCCCCATTCTGTTCCCATCATGAAGCGAATGCCAGATGGAGCGTTCTGCATCTTTCTAAGTCGTTTTCTGTATGCCTCACGACTCTCGAGAGTTTCTATTTCTCTTTCTCCAAGTATCTTGTCTGTGAGAAAATATCCGAGGTTGGCAGACATCATTCCAATACCCGCTCCTACGAATGTGTCGTGCACCCAATGGCTATTGTGACGCATACGCATGAACTGTGTTGCTGTGGCACATCCGTAACCGCCTATGCTCACCCATGGACTTAGGTGGCCGTACTCGCGGCTGAGGATGGTTGCACTCATGTAGGCGAGGGAAGTGTGACCCGAAGGAAAAGACTGGTCATTCTCTCCATTAGGGCGGCGTTCCTTGACCGTATGTTTGAGGGCTTGTGTAGCACCTACGTGGATGGCGAGAGCCATAGAATTGGACACGATGAGTCGGTTCCAGCTACTTTTGCTCTTTACTCCCAATGATTTGAGAGCCCATGTGGCTGCAACTGGAGTGATGGCAACAGCATAGTCCTGTTTGCTGAAATGACGGTTCTCGTATAGTACTGCATCTGTATAATATTTGCGTTGGGTGAACGCGTGAACTGCACCTTTGACAAGGCTTGTCCATCCTGTCCATTCCATTGACATCTCGTCCTTTGTGCTCTTCTTGCGCCAGGCTTCTTCTGATGCCATCATCATTTCCAAATCTCCGTATAACTTTGATTTTGGATTGCGGTCATGTTCGGCAATGAGCGCTTCGACTTCACGCACAAAGGATGAATCTACAGCCACAGGTTCTTGTGCCTGCACGTCTGTGGTACATGCAAACAAAACTGTAATTGCAATACTTGTTATTGTTTTGTGGTAATTCATGGTGCAAATGTAGCGATTATTTGTAAATTATCACTAAATTTGCACTCAAAAAGGAACGTGTTTAGACACAGAGAACTCATGTAACTAAGAGGGAACAGAAATCCAATTGTTGGTTTTGTATGTTCATCATGAAATAATGAGTTCTATGTTCTTTGTTTTTTTTGACTTTAATACTGGACTTATGAATAGATATACATTCGCACTTATCCTGAGTTCATTCATACACTCGGCTGCAACCAAGGCGCAGGAGTTGGGCAACATTATACGTCAGATGCCTGACACAATTATTCCTACTTTGTCAAAGAATAATGTCCTTGACTTTGTGGATTATCAGGATAGCAAGATGAAAGCAGTCGTGACTAACAATCTTGGCTACAAGAGTGAGATGACGACTCTCACAACTGACTATGCCTTTATCCGCACATCATCCAATAGTGACATACAGATAAAGTTGCTTCCACTTGCTGACAGCAGTAAGATTGTCTCTCTTGTGCATACCGTCACGTGCGACAGCATAAATGCAGACAGTCGTATCGAGTTCTATACTACCGATTGGAAACCTCTTAGTGTGGCGGATTATTTCTCGTTTAATGACAAGGAAAATTTCTCACGCTATATACTTTCGCCAGATGATACTTCTATCCTCGTTCGTTTTACCAATCCTCTTGAGCCAAACAAGGATGTGAAACCACGTGAGTCAATTATCCTGAAGTGGAATGGCAAGAAGTATGAGTGATAATTGATGCACATTGAATTCATTTCTTGTGTTTCTCATACTTGTCTGTTAGTATTCTGTTTGTTTTCTAAGAGAAATGAACAGGAACATAAGGGAAACATAATGTAACTATAAGTGAAAGGATATAAAAAAGAACGTAATCGCTTGATGCAATTACGTTCTTATTTTTTTAGTATATCTTAAAGAATTTTCTTCAGATTACTTCTTCATAGCAGCGTAGCGGCTCATGAACTTATCAACACGTCCTGCAGTATCGACGAGCTTAGCCTTACCTGTGTAGAATGGGTGTGAAGTAGAAGAAATTTCAATCTTGACTACTGGATACTCCTGACCGTCAGTAAATACTTCTGTGTCATTTGTCTTTGCTGTTGAGCGAGAAAGGAACATATCGCCATTTGACATATCCTTGAAGATAACTGTGCGATAGTTCTCTGGGTGAATACCTTGCTTCATAATTTTATTGTTTTTATACAGTTCAATATTATTGCTGGTAACAATAAATAATTTTAATAATCTCTATGTGAAGACGGATTTCTCCGAATTCAGCGTGCAAAATTAGCAATTTCCGATGAACTGACAAAACATTTTCGATATTTTCTTCTAAAACATCAGCAATATATGTAAATCGAATGTCAAATGTATGTTAATTGTTGATAGATAATGCTAATCAACTTTCGCTTTCTTCGGATTCTTGAGTCCTATAGTTCCCATATATACTGAGGCGTCTCCGAGGATAGTCACCTTGTGACCGAGCATGAAAGGATTGTCAACAAGATTGAGCGAATTACGTATGTCGATATGCGTGCCTTTAGGGAGTTGTATTGGTACGCACAACTCGGCAGAGACTTCGTCGGGTGCACATCCTATTATAATGTTTGTCACCACGTTGCCAGTGCCGAATTCGGCATAATTGATGCTTTTGCCTTGTATGTAGCCTACGATGAATCCTGTTATCCATATATTTTGTATGTTCTTCTCACCAGCAACAATTCTTGATGCCACATCGCCAAGCAGAAAGTCGTATATGGTATATGGGTTGTCTTCTGTTCCTGCTCCAGAGGTATAGAAAGAATCTTTGATGTTTGTTGAATCTTTAATCTCGCCATTTTCAAGGTCAAGAGTACAATTGTATATCCATCCAGTTTTGAACGGATGCAAGATCGAGTCTTCGTCTTCAATATCCGTAGTCTTTTCCTTCTTTGTGGTTGGTGCATCCTCTGAAGGAATGTTCGGTATCTCCACCTTTTCGCACGAAAAGATGGAGAACATCACAAGCGTGATTAGGATATATGGCGACACTTTGTCCATTGGATTTGTCTCTCTGTGATATTATGTTTTTCAGCACAAGGTGTGCGATTGTATATCTCGATTGCAAATATAAAGAGAATATTAAAGGAGTATTAAAAGTTTGTGAACTTTCTACATTTTTGACTCATTATTTTACGTCAGATATGCAAAAACAAGATACGAAATGTAAGGTACAGATACCATTAAGAAAGAATTTGAGGCATAAGTATGTGTAAAAAATCATAAATAGTAATAAATGAGCAAAAAAATAATGGCAAAAGACGTGGGAGAACGGAAAAAATGCGCTACCTTTGCAATGCTTTTCGTGAAATGAAGCGTAAAGTCTTAAATAGGGTAAAAAGTTTATATACTTATTTTCTAAATATTAACATTATGGTAAATTACAAAGAACTTGGTCTCGTAAATACACGCGAGATGTTCAAGAGAGCTATTGCTGGTGGCTACGCTATCCCAGCTTTCAACTTCAACACAATGGAGCAGATGCAGGCTATCGTTATGGCTGCAGTTGAGACAAAGTCTCCAGTTATCATGCAGGTTTCAAAGGGTGCTCGTAACTACGCTAACGGCACAATCCTCCGTAACCTTGCTAAGGGTGCTGTTGAGTACGCTAAGGAACTCGGTTGTGAGGCTCCTGAAATCGTTCTCCACCTCGACCACGGAGATACTTTCGAGCTCTGTAAGGATTGTATCGACAACGGTTTCTCTTCTGTAATGATCGATGGTTCTTCACTTCCATACGAGGAGAACGTTGCACTCGCAAAGAAGGTTGTTGACTACGCTCACCAGTTCGACGTAACAGTTGAGGCTGAGCTTGGTGTTCTTGCTGGTGTTGAGGACGAGGTTGTTGCAGCTGAGTCTCACTACACTAAGCCAGAGGAGGTTATCGACTTTGCTACTCGCACAGGTTGTGACTCTCTCGCTATCTCAATCGGTACTTCTCACGGTGCTCACAAGTTCACTCCAGAACAGTGTACACTCGTAAATGGCGTACTCGTTCCACCACCATTGGCATTCGACGTACTCGCTGAGATCGAGAAGAAGCTCCCAGGATTCCCAATCGTACTCCACGGTTCTTCTTCAGTTCCACAGGATGAGGTTGCTACAATCAACAAGTACGGTGGTAAGCTCGAGGCTGCTATCGGTATTCCAGAGGAGCAGCTCCGCAAGGCTTCTAAGTCAGCCGTATGTAAGATCAACATCGACTCTGACTCACGTCTCGCTATGACTGCTGCTATCCGTAAGTATCTCGCTGAGAACCCATCACACTTCGACCCACGTCAGTACCTCAAGCCAGCACGTGAGAACATGAAGAAGATGTACATCCACAAGATCGTTAACGTTCTTGGTTCTGATGGCAAGCTCGCTTGCGCTAACAAGTAATTTAGTACAACTAAATAACTCTTCGGACGCTTTCCTCATTGGAAGGCGTCCTTTTTTATGTCTTTATGTTTTGTTAATCAAGTTTTTTATATAACTTTGCAACAGAAAGTAACGAAAGAAGATAAACATGAAGATAGTAATACTTGACGGATATACAGTAACACAGAATGATTTGAACTGGAATGCCCTTGAGGACATTGCCGAGGTAGAAGTATATGAACGTACTTCGCCAGAGGAGGTAGTGACTCGATGCAAGGGAGCAGAGATGGTTCTTACTAATAAGGTGGTACTAGATGCCGCAACACTCAATATGTTGCCACGACTTATGTATATAGGTGTGCTGGCAACAGGATATAATGTGGTTGACCTTGAGGCTGCCACACGACAGAGTATTGTTGTCACTAACATTCCTGCGTATAGCACCAATAGTGTTGCGCAGATGGTGTTCAGTCACATACTTAATATTGTGAGTCGTGTAGGTCATTATGCAGAGGAGAATCGTAAGGGTAAGTGGAGCAACTCTGCCGACTTCTGTTACCTCGACCATAACCTCTTTGAACTTGCGGGCAAGAAGATCGGTATCATCGGACTTGGCAATACGGGTAAGGCAACAGCACAGATTGCCCTCGGCTTTGGCATGAATGTGCTTGCATATACTTCTAAGGACGCAGAAGACCTTCCTGAGGGAATAAGGAAGGTCACTATGGATGAACTGATGGAGATGAGTGACATCATCTCGCTTCATTGTCCTCTTAATGATGACACACGGCATATCATAAATGCAGAGAACCTCAGTAAGATGAAACATTCTGCAATCGTCATCAATACAGGTAGAGGTCCGCTTGTCAACGATAATGATGTGGCAGAAGCCCTCAATAATGATGTTATTGCAGCATACGGAGCAGACGTAGTTACCACAGAACCTGTTTCTGCAGACAATCCTCTCCTTACAGCTAAGAATTGTTTCCTCACTCCTCATATTGCATGGGCTACACATGAGGCACGCCAGCGCCTTATTAATATATGTGTGGATAACGTCAAGGCATTTATTGATGGAGAAGCAATAAATCAGGTGAATAAGGAAGTTTGATACATTCTTAATTCTAACAATAACAGCCATTAGGTTTTTTACCTAATGGCTGTTATTGTTAGATATCGTCTTCAGAAGTACTTGCCCTTACTCGGGAAAGTGTCTCTGGTGTCATCTGTAGATACGAAGCAACGTAGTGAAGTGGGGCACGACGCACGATGTCGGGATTCTCCCTTAGAGTTCGCAGATAACGCTCCTTGGCACTCTCAAATCGGATTACGTCTGCTTTCTGTTGTGAGATGATAAGTGAACGTTGCTCTATGGCAAAGATGAGCTGGCATACCTCAAAGGAAGAACTTGCCCACTCGAATAGTTCATCATGAGGAATACCATAGAGAATGCCTGGCTCAAGCATGGAAATCTGGATGCGTGAAGGCTCGCGCTGGAAGAAACTTTCGATACAGATTACCATATCACCCTCGTGGGCGATGTGTTCCGCCACCGTGAGTTTCTGCTTATGGTAAGACTGAAGTACGAGACCGCGCTCTACATAATACATATAGTCGCAAACCTCGCCCTCGGACAGTACCAAGGCGCCTCGTAGAAGCTTTCGTGGAACGAGCATATTGGCAAACCGTTCCATTGCCTCTGGGCTTAATGTTATGTTGTAGCTACGACATATTTCTCTTGCTACATCTCTTTTCTTTTCCAACATAAAGATTTAATTAAGATATTTGGTAATTAGTATTTTGTGCTATGTAATTTAAGGATTAAGAGTTAAGATTGAAAAATAAAATTTGTCTGGATATTATCCGTTTTTTATATAATGACAGTTATTGTTTGTGTCTTTGTTAATCTTAATTTTTAAATCTTAACTCTTAATTCTTAATTCATTGAGTAGTTTCTTGCTCCGAATATCATGCTGCCCACGCGTACCATGGTGCTGTGTTCTTCCTGAGCAATCATGTAGTCTCCACTCATTCCCATTGATAGTTCCTTAAAATGTGGTGCGTCGGCAAAGAAACGTTGTTTGACTGCCTCGAATGTTTCGTGGGCGTATCTGAATTCCTTGTGTATCTGCGTTTCGTCATCTGTGTTTGTAGCCATACACATAAGTCCTGTTATGCGTACGTTTGTGAGCGACTTCCATTCGCCTGCCTCAAGCATTTCCGTAAGTTCGTCAGGAGTGAATCCATACTTTGTCTCTTCTTGTGCTATGTGCATCTGGAGGAGGCAGTCGATTACACGTCCTACCTTCTGTGCCTGACGGTCAATCTCGTTCAGGAGCTTTACGGTATCTACTGCATGAATGAGGCTGATGAAAGGTGCTATGTACTTCACCTTGTTGGTTTGTAGGTGTCCGATGAAGTGCCACTCTATGTCCTTTGGCAATGCTTCATACTTGACCATCAGTTCCTGCACGTGACTCTCTCCGAAGACACGCTGACCTGCATCGTATGCCTCTCGCAGGCTCTCCACAGGATGGAACTTTGATACTGCAACAAGGCAAACACCCTCGTGAAGAGAGGCTTTAACCTTGTTCAAATTCTGGCTTATCATTCTGCTTGTCCTCCTTCTGTGAATATGGGAACACATCAAGGATTGCAGTCTCGGTAATGGCTGCCACCTCGTAGTCACCCATAGTACCCTTCATTCCTTCCTCAAAATTCTGGAGTGCGTCTGCGACGTTACCTGCCTGAACGAGGATATTAGTTGAAGTTCTCTTCTCTGTCTGTGTCTTGTCGTCGAATGTGACAAACACGCACTTTACCTTGTACCACTTGTCTGCACTCTCCAATTCGCTTGGGAACAACTCTGAGTAGCGGGCACGCTTGATGTTGTCCACTTCAAGCGGGCCATTGGCACAATAAGGAGTCACCTCCTCTATAATGCGTGACTCTGCCTCCGTGAAGTTGAGAGCATCGATGAGGTAAGTCTGTGTAACTTTCTGAGGGAGGTCTTTTCCTTCTACCTGCTTCTCGAGTTTTACCTTACACTCGAACCAGCCATTTATTATCATACGTTCTTTATATATTTACGTGGTTTAACTAAAATTGGTTTTTCTTTACATGAAACTTTGTCATGTGAATTTGGATGCAAATATATAAAATCTGAATCAAAAAATAATGATTTGACCTGTTATTTGCGCTGTTTTCAAGAAAAACTTCCGATATTTGCCGTAAATTTTGAGAAAAGAAGATATAATATATAACAATTTTATTGATTTAGATTAAAAACTATGAGAAAGTATTTATCGTTTGCCCTCGTGGCATCTCTCGTATCATTCTCTGCTCATGCTGAGAGTGAAGTCAACAACGAACTTACAGAATCAGAGACAGAAAACGTAATAGACATAGATGCAGCAGAGCCATCTGGCTTCCTCACTTCTGCGCTTAACAGTAGCGTAGAGACTGCTATGAATGATGATGTTGAGTATGGTCGCAAGGTGACAGCCTACGCAAGTGCACCTAAGTTTGGTGGATATGTTATCGGCAAGTATTCTTACTCTGACATGGATGGTGCACTTGGTGGTGACGGATTCAACCAGCGTCTTATCCGTTTCTATGTTGACGGAACAATCTTGAGCGACTTCAAGTATCGCATTCAGGTACAGACAAACAACGATAAGTTCCACATGAAGGACTTCTTCATTGAGTGGCAGAAGTTTGAGTTTGCTAAGATTAAGGTTGGTCAGTTCAAGCGTGCTTTCGGTTTCGAGAATCCTATGAATCCTTGGGACATCTCTACTGGCGACTATTCTTACTTCACAAAGAAGATGACTGGCGACTACAAGGATGACACTTGGGGTGGCGGCGGTCGCGACCAGGGTATTCAGGTACAGGGTGACTTCCTCAAGATTGGAGAAGATAATCATAACCTCATCCACTATCAGGTAGGTATGTGGAACGGTGAAGGTATCAACAAGAAGGATGAAGACGGAAAGAAAGACTTTATAGGTACTATCCAGTTCCAGCCAGTCAAGGGACTTGTCATCGGTGCATTCGGATGGACAGGCGAGTGTGCTGGTGAACAGCGTGACCGTTATGCTTTCGGTGTTAAATATGACAGCAAGGCAGGTTTGACTGTACGTGGTGAATATGGACACAGCCATTATACAAGCCGTAATGATGATGCATGGTATCTCGTTGTCGGACAGCCAATCAACAGCTGGTTCAAGGTTTCTGCTCAGTATCAGACATATCGTAAAGGCAAGTCATGGGGCGATGCTCAGTGTACATACTCACTCATTCCAGAGTTCCAGTTGCACAAGAATCTTAAGTTCCAGATTCAGTACAACTACAACAACTTCCGTGGTTCAGCAGACAGACATTACAATGAGGTTTGGGCTGAGACATACTTCAGATTCTAATTAGGAATGAGTAATTAGAAATGAGTAATTAGTAATATATTTGAGTTTCTCAAAACTATATTTGTACACATAAACAAATGCCATTCGGTACATTGCGTTACCGAATGGCATTTATGTTTTATATTGAATGTCTCTGTTCTATATGCAACCTTTATAGAGACTTAGAACGTATAGCTCAATCCGATGTTTATCTTATTTTGATAGGTCTTGTATCCTTCTTGTTGATAAAGCTTATGGTCTGTCAATCCTTGTGAATAAGTGAAGTTGATACCCCAGTTATGAATCTTGAGGCTTGCACCATACTCTGTCTGGAAATTAAGATGACGAGGATTTTGTCCATTGCCATAATCTTCATAATCATAATATGTCTCAGTATATCTCTCGTGGTAATAATGATCATAATATGTTTCGTCTTCCTCAAAAGTACCTACAATTGCAAGGTTCATTCCGAGTCCTCCGTAAAAAGAGATTGAAGCCTTTGGAGTCAAAGGTATAGTAAACTGACCGTGTAATGGAATGTATGTGCCGAATTCAGAGAAACGGTCATATCCAGTATCCCTTACCCTTTGGCATGTAGATATGTAACATTCTAAGCTGAGACCAGTACTTAATCCAAACTTAAAACCACCAAGGTCAACTGCAGGCTGATAAAGGAAGCCGATTTGGAAACCATGGAGACGCTTGTTGCGGTCGCCCCAGAAGTTTTCCTTTACTATTGTGCCGTCCATATCTGTGTTCCATGTCTTGTTTACATAACCGAAGACAATACTTATTGGTGATTCGAAGTTATCCTCGTCGCCATACTCCTGTGTTTCTGGCTCGTAATAGTCAGAATAGGTCTCCTGCTTGTTCTCTCTGTTTCCCAAGCCACCTTCTATCTGCCATCCTTGTGCCATGGATGTTTGTGCTGTCAATGCTGTCAATGTGACTGCTATATATCTTAATGCTTTCATAAAATAGTTGTTTATGTTATTGTCAGTTCTTGTGTCTTGTTTTATTATCACGGTACAAAGATATAAATAATCAACTGAAAACGCAAAAGGGAAAATCATATCTTTTGTAGGATATTCCCGATTTGCAGTTTGCAGACATGTTTTTTAACTGAAGCCGCCGAAGGAGTAGTGCTTTGGTATGAGTTTTATGAAGGAATAGAAATAATATGCGGAAAGATGCGAAAAATAGAAATGTATTTATTACTTTTGCATCATAAATAATTTATGACTATGAACCGATTCAAGATTTACTTATTGGCATCATTCACATTTCTACTGTTTTCAATGTTTACTTGTCATGATTACTATCCAATTGATAGGGATGAGACACATCATGCTATTATTAGGATTGACAATCAAACAGGGAAGTCGGTGTATGCGGGATTCAGCCAATATTCCCCGGATTCCATAATGGAATATGAGGAGGACTTACGTTATCACTATCTTAATGGCGTTGCACCTTGGTCAACAAGTGCAGGAGCTGTTGCCTATGGTTATTGGGAGGACTATCTGACGAAGCATGATTCCGTATGGGTATATGTTCTCGACGCATTCTTGTATGATAGGCATGGAATGAAAAATCCTAGTGCCATTCTTCAGAGCTATCGTGTTTCGCTTAGTGAATTGAACGCATTTGGATGGACTTTGGCTTTCCCTCCTGTAGAAGTAATGAAGGACATGACTATGCGTCCTACTTATAACGAAGTACAGGAATTGTTGAATACTCAGCAAGAGACAAAATGATTCATCGGGATTCTTGTTTTGACCTGTTTGCTTCCCGTTTGCCAGTGAGACAGTTTCGCTATGTGTGGTGGCATATTTCGCATTGCTCAATATCAATTATTCCTCCTATTTTGATTATACTGGGTCTGTAAATTACCTCTTATCTCATGTGCATAAATACGATAAGACGTAAGTATGTGAATACACATTCATTTGTCCTTTAAAATCAAAAGAAAAAGGGTGAATTTTTTGTACGCGTAGAAAAAAATTTTTGTACGCGTACAAAAATTATCTCCATCGTGATGCAGATAATTTTTCTTCGCGTACAAATATTGTCTTTATTGCCATGTTTGCGTTTTTTTATGACTGATATTTTACGATAAGTCCCTCGTATGAGTGTAAGTTTCTATTGTACAAATGGGACAAACGAACCTGAACGTTTTTTATTGGAACAATTATTGGTAATTATTGGTAATTATTGTCTTTATATCAGCCAAAGGCTGAAACATACCAGTTACTACTGAGGTATCTTTTAAGGTCGAAGGTACAACTTATCGTGCTGACGTAGTTTTACATGGACAAACAAGGAACTTTGCATGTTGTTGAAGTTAAAACAGGACCCAATGCAGGATTAACTCCCAATCAGAAGTTTACTATTCCAGAAATGAGAAAGGGAACTCCAATTACACCTTTTGGTGGAAAAGCTATGGATTTTTTTTGTGTGCCTACTAAAATTGATTTGCCAAAACATTTTACAAATTATTCGTTTGATTTTATCGAAATATAATAATATCTTTGTAAAAAAAACAATGAGCTATAGAAGAGAAATGAATAATGCATTAAAGATATACTTTAAGCCTTTTGGATTCAAATATTCAACCAAATGTTGTATGTTTGAATACCCAGAAAATGTCGATTTAATGCATTGCATTAGTGTTTCTGATGAAACACGATTCAGGCCTCAATATTTTTGGCTTCGTATTTTTGTTTATGTACAATCAAGATTTATGACATCTTTGATTAGTGAGTTAACAGGTAGGGAATGTGCTTATCGTGGTATTCTTTCTTTTGAAACAGTGCCTGGAAGGGAAGACCCTCATGTTGAGTTTATCGGTGAGCGTCCTATGGAGGAAAACATTGCTGATTTTAGTAATCACATGGATAAGTATGTGTTCCCTATTTTCGAGCAATTTAAGGATACACAGTCTGTTATCAATTATTTCCTTTATGAAAAATGGAATAATAAGGATGTGAGACATTGGACAGGAGCAAGCTATATTGATCATTATACTTATCCTCTTGCATATTATCTTGCTGGACAGAATGACAGATGCCTTCAGCAATTACAGAAGAATAGAGAACATCTTGAATGGCAGGCTTCTCATCCTGGCTCTATGGCAATTGATGAACTGAACTATTTCCGTCCATTTCAAGCAAATCTTACTAAGTGGATAAATGATGGTAAGGTTATTCGTATCTAACATGTCCATTTATTAGTTTTTAGCCGTGTGTCAAACGTTATAATAGTTTGATACACGGCTTTGTGTGTTATAAGTATGATACTTGTGTTATGTAAACTGCCACTTTACGCTTCGTAACTATCATGTTTACGAGGTGTAAAGTGGCAGTTTGTTTTTGTTTTATGCCTTGAAAGGAATGTAATGTTATCTGCTTCCCATGAAAAGGAAGAGCATGGAGAGGAGGACAAGGGCAAGGTCGATGACCTTGGACTTGAGGTTCTTCTCCTTGAAGACCATTGCTCCGAAGAGGAAGCTGACAATTACTGAACCACGGCGTACCATGCTGACGATGCTAATCATTGCTCCATCAAGTCCGAGTGCATAGAAGTATGCGAAGTCGGCAATGGAGAGGAATACGCTGATGAGGATGATGCACCAGTCCCAATGGAATGGGGTGGTCTTCTTGCGTGTTGGCCACCAAAGGAGGATGAGCATGGCAAGCATCATGAAGAACTGGTAGATGTTGTACCATGACTGTACAGCCATCTTGTCAAGTCCTACGCCATGGTTGGCAGGTGATGCCATGAGAAACTTGTCGTACAGTCCACTCATTGCTCCGAGGATGTTGGCAAGTGCAACGAACACAATCCATTTGTTATGCTTGAAGTTGATGCCCTCCTTCTTGCTTGAGCGTGAGAGCATATAGAGTCCTACCATTGCGATGATGACACCGCACCACTGCCATACGTTGAGTCGTTCGGAGAAGAAGGTGAGAGCACCTATGAGTACCATGACAGGTCGTGTGGCATTGATAGGTCCTACGATGGTGATAGGGAGGTGCTTGAGTCCGAAGTAGGCAAAGAGCCATGAACTGAGTACGATACATGACTTGAGGAGTATGTACTTGTGTTCCTCCCATCCGTATGAGTGGGTGTAGAAGAGTGAGTCTTCGCTGATGGTGCCATTCGCCGAGAGTATGATGAATGGAAGGAAGATGAGACTCGAAAACAAAGTGTTGAGCAGCAATACTGGTATTACTGCATTATCCTTCAAACTTTTCTTTTTAAATACATCATAGAAGCCAAGCAGGCATGCTGATGTGAATGCTAAAATTAACCACATAATGAGCCCCCCAGCCCCCGAAGGGGGCGGCCATTCGGATAGGGGGAGATGGCGTTAATAATTGATAATTGACAATAGATAATTGATACACGTATATATCGATATACATTCCTCGATACAAGCACGACCCGGAGGACGCCCCCTTGGGGGGCTGGGGGGCTTTAGTATGTTACATCCGCAAGGAACAAGGCGTTGCCTGGTACGCTTGTGCCTGCGGAGCAGCGGTCTTTGTTCTCGATGACCTTGCGGAAGTCATCGAGTGTGAGTGTGCCACGTCCTACGTCGATGAGTGTGCCTACGATGGCACGTACCATGTTGCGGAGGAATCTGTCTGCCTTGATGGTGAAGCACCACTTTATTGGACTTACCTTGTCCCAGTGTGCCTCCATTATCTTACAGTTGTTGGTCTTGACGTCTGTGTGGAGCTTGGAGAATGAAGTGAAGTCTGTGTATTCAAAGAGAATCTTGGCAGCCTCATTCATCTTGTCGAAGTCAAGCGGCTGTGGGAAACGGTAGGCGTATGGCTCGAATGGCGACTTCTCCGTTATCACATAATAGTGATATGTGCGTGATGTTGCTGAGAAACGTGCGTGCATATCGTCGCTCACCTGTTGTATCTTCTGTATGGCAACATCAGGCGGAACGAGTTTGTTGAGTCGGTAGCACAGCTGTCGTCTTTCTTCTTCGTCAGCCATATCTTTGCTGGTGTCGAAGTGTGCCACCATCATTGAGGCATTGACTCCTGCATCTGTTCGTCCTGCTCCCGTGACCTCTATGGGTTCACGCAGCAGGGTAGTGAGTGCCTTGTTGAGCACTTCCTGCACGCTTATTCCGTTTGGCTGTATCTGCCATCCGTGATAACGTGCTCCGTCGTATGATAGTGTTATGAAGTAACGCATTATTCAATTCATAATTCAAAATTCAAAATTCATAATTAGCATGTTAGCAATTAATAATTAACAATTAACATGCTGGTTTGCTTAGCGAGTAAATTAGCGATGGACTATCCATTCCTAATTCCTCATTAAAACCAAAGGTTACGGTGTGACTCTGTTATGGAAGAATACGCGGTGAAGCGTACTACGCATACGGATGGTCGGTGCTTTGCGGTTGCCTCTGTAATGATGCCAAAGCATGATGGCTGCGACGATGACGCTTATACCGTCAGATACTGCGATGCTTGCCCATACTCCGTTTGTGCCCCATATCTCTGGGAAGATGATGAGGAACGGTACGAGGAAGAGCATCTGGCGACTTACGCTGAGGAAGATGCTCACCTTTGCCTTACCGATGGACTGGAAGAAGTTACCCGTGACTATCTGGAAGCCTACGAATGGTGCCATGCTCACGATGATGCGCATACCGTCGATGGAGAGGCGTGTAAGCTCTGGGTCGTCCGTGAACAGTAGGACTGGGTACTCAGGGAAGAACTCTGAGAGGATGAATGAGCAGGTCATGATGCAGGTGGCTGCTATGATTGCCTTCTTCAGTACCTCTGTCACTCGCTCTGGCTGTTGCGCTCCGAAGTTGTAACCTGCTATAGGTTGCATTCCCTGACATACTCCCATGACTACCATGACGAAGAGGAAGGTGATGCCGTTGACGATGCCGTAAGCTGCAATGGCGAGGTCGCCGCCATGACGTGTGAGTCCCTTGTTGATAAGGATGACTACGAGACATGCGCACAACTGCATGCAGAATGGTGAGAGTCCGATGCTGAAGATGTGCTTGACGATAGCCTTGCGCAGACCGTATATTCCACGGCGGAGATGTAGCTGGTCTTTAGGGTTGCATAGCATTTCTGTCACGTAGATGAGTGCAAAGAGCTGTGCAAGTATCGTGGCAATGGCTGCTCCCTTGATACCCATGCCAAACTTGAAGATGAACAACGGGTCAAGTATGGAGTTGATGATGACTGTGGATATTGTTGCCGTCATTGCTGCCATTGGGTGACCTGTGGAACGTAATGCTCCGTTGAGACCGAGGTACAGATGCGTGATGACGTTGCCCAAGAGTATGATGAACATATAGTCGTGGGCATAGCCAATGGTGTTCTCTGATGCTCCGAAGAACATGAGCAACGGATTGATGAATATCAGTCCGAGTGCACCGATGAGCAAGCCTGTGATGACATCGAGGCTCACGAGGTTACCAAGTGTACGTTGTGCTCCTTCTATGTCTTTCTGACCAAGCTTGATGGACATGAGTGTACTTGCTCCCACACCTATCATTGCACCGAAGGCTGCGCTAAGGTTCATGATAGGGAACGTGACAGCAAGACCGCCGAGTGACAGCGTTCCTACGTCTGGTATGTGACCGATGAAGATACGGTCAACCATATTGTATAGTGACGATGCAAGCATCGCGATGACAGCTGGTAAGGCGTACTTCATAAGAAGGCTGCCTATCGGCGCTGTGCCCAGTTCTTTTGTGTTGTCCATTATGAATAATGAGGAATTAGGAATGAGGAATTAGGAATTGAATGAAGAGTACCTTGAAGTGACTCTCAAAATTGCTACCTCAAATGGGACCAAAAATCGTACCTCGTATGATGTGCAACATCAATCCTCGTTTGAAATGGTACATCGAACCTCGTATGATTTGCTATATCAAACGAGGTACGATTTATAGATGCTTATTTCCACTCTGGAGGATCTACTCCAAGAAGGTTCTTGACGAAGAAGTCGTAGCGCTTATGTTCGCCGAAGGATTCACCCATTGTGTGGCGTGCTCCCGGGAGGAGAATGAACTCGAAGTTCTTGTTCGCCTTCTGGAGTGCATTTACTACCTGATAAGATGATGATGGGTCAACATTGTCGTCCATCTCACCTACGACGAGCATGAGCTTACCCTTCAGGTTCTTGGCATTCTCCACGTTGCTGCACTCTATGTAGCTTGAGTCAACTGGATAGCCCATCCATTGTTCGTTCCACCATATCTTGTCCATACGGTTGTCGTGACATCCACATGCTGCGTATGCTGCCTTGTAGAAGTCGCCGTGGAAAAGAAGCGCACCGAGTGCTTCCTGTCCGCCTGCACTACAACCATAGATACCCATGCGCTCGATGTCCATGTAAGGATATTTCTTTGCAGCTGCCTTTATCCACTCTATACGGTCAGGGAAACCAGCATCCTTCAGGTTCTTGTAACATACCTGCTCAAAGTCGAGGTTGCGGAACGATGTACTCATTCCATCAAGCTGTACGACAATAAAGCCAAGTTCCGTGAGGTCATCGTAGTACCACATCCAAGGCATGAATGACTTAGGCACATACTGGTCGCCAGGACCAGAGTAGATATACTCGATGACCGGATATTTCTTGTTAGGGTCGAAGTTGCGTGGACGACGTATGATGCCCCACATATCTGTCTTGCCGTCACGTCCCGGAGCTACGAATACTTCTGGCTTTACCCATCCGTTAGCCTTGAGAGCAGAGATGTCGGCAGTCTCAAGTGTGCTGATGACCTTACCGTCAATGGCAGAGCGAAGTACGGTGACAGGTGGCATATCGACAGAAGAGTAGGTGTCGATAAGTGTCTGCTTGTACTTGTTGTAGGTAATGGAGTGATTGCCTCGCTCTGGTGTGAGAGCCTTGAGGTTCTTGCCGTTGAGGTCGATGCGGTAGAAATGTATGTTGTATGGGTCTTCCTGTGCAATTTCGCCATCAAGGTTAGATGCAACGACTCCCATATTCTTGCAGTTCATACCGTTTGCAGAGAAGATGATATATCCCTTGCCTTTGTCGTCAATCTCGTAGTGGATGACGTTGCGTACCCAGTAGTCTCCCTTGGTAACCTGTGAGAGCTTGCCAGTCTTACGGTTGAGAATGTAAAGGTGGGCATGACCGTCACGGTCACTCTTCCACAGGATATGGCCAGCATCCATGTCACGGCGGAGATTGCGAGAGTAGGCAACGTACTTGTCGTTCTTCTCTTCAATAAGCGTCTTGACTTCTCCCTTGAGGTTCATCTCAAGTACGCGGTATGTCTTGTGTCCTCGTTCGTTGAATTCGAATGTGACTGTCTTGCCGTTAGCATCCCACCAAGGTGCAGATACATTATACTGTGATGCAAAGAGTGCCGTTGATGTAGGACGGATAACTTTCTTGTTCTCCACGTCGATGATGACAGGTATGCGATAGTTGAGTGAGTCGCCTGGCTTTGCATATTCCTGCTTGGAGTACTTTGGCTGTACTTGGTCGGTAGGTGACGAGAGCGTGTATGTAACATAACGCTTAGGTGCTGGCTTGATGAGTACTGTGGCATAATACTTGCCATCAGCCGACCAGTTACCCCATGAAGAGTAGTAACAAGTGTCGCAACCGTCAGATGTTATCGGAGTATCTGTCTCCTTTGGTTTCTCATCAGTTATGATGCAATCCTGAAGATACAGGTTGTTGTCCTTGTGAATGATGAATGTATTCTTTTTGACAGGATTCTCGGCACGTCCGTCCTTCTCATCACGCACCTCCATCCAATGATGGTATTCGCCAGAAGTATGCTCTGGTCTCTGACGCTTAGGCGTAGGGTCTTCGCATGATTCCTTCTCGCCAGTCACGGCATTGACCTTGAACCATGCCCTTCCCTTGCCGTCATACACTGAATAACGGAAATAGTCAGCATTGTCCTCACGAATTGGGGAAACGTTGACGGTGCCGTGTGTCATCTTGTTCTCGTATCTGCTTCGTACCTTGAAAGCATTCTTGTAGTCCTCTGCCGTTCCTTGTGCGTTTATTGCAAGGCTTGACGCAGAAGCTAATACCATTGAAAGAAATAATTTGTTTAGCATATTTTGTTAGTATAGTCTGGTGAGTCTGATGTGGCTAGAGGCTCTAGCTTGTATAGTTCTTATAGTTAATATAGTTTCTCTAAAGCCTATAGTCTTTCTAGTATAACACTAAGTCAGAATAGAAATAATAGTACCACCAGTATGTTTCGCCATATAGTGGTTTGAGCTTGCTTGCCATTTCCTCGTCACTTAGCTTCTGTTCCTTCAAAGCATAGAACTCACGGACGAAGTTGTTGTAGCGTTCGGCTATGATATTGTCAAAGTCAAAACCGCTTATGTCGAGTGCCTCGTCTGGCATAGAGCCAAACATGATGGCAGCCTCTTGGTAGAGATGCGGTATTGGCCCTTGTGGGTGAGTCTTGACATAGTCGATGAAATGGGTGGCGAATCTATATCCATCCTTTGCCACGAGTGAGAAACAGAGTGCTACGTTCTGTTGCTTCTCGTTCTTGGCTTTCTCTATTGAGGAGAAATAACGGATAATCCAATCAAGACAGTTGCTGTTGTCGTTGTCGAGTTCAACGTCATCATCCACAATGAGTGGAACGACGTTGCCACATTCCTCTGACTGATAGAACAGGGTGCTTGAATGAATCTCTCGTTCCTTCTGTATTGCCCAGTCACGATGGAACTTGGTTGACTTGAGCAGGTTGATATACTTCTGTGCAAGGTCCAGTTCCTGGTTGTACATGGCTGAACGGATAAGTATCTTCATGTGCCTTATGCTCATGCCGTACTCCACAGAATTCTCTATTGCCCAACGATAGGCAAAGTTGAACTGACCAAACTGGTAGTATAACATTGGTGCTCCGATGCGTGAGGTGCGTACCTGTAGTGAGTCGGGAGCATCATAGATTGTGCCACAGTTGTTGGTCTTGAGCATATCGTCAAACTTATTGGTGTGTATGAGGGCTACGTTCTTCATCATGACCATGAAGTTGGTAGGTTCCTTTGCCTTGATGTTCTCGTTGATAACATCGTCCCAGCGACATTCGTCCATGGCGTGATACATCTTCAGTTCAGCGAAGAAGTTCTTGGATGGATAAGTCCACGAATATAGTTTCACCACAGGATTTGCCACTATATATATGATGCAGCAAAGCGCAAGGACGATGTTGGTAAATTTAGCCTTTATCTTTGTAAACCTGTCTATCGCTAATCTAATCATCATGGCAACTATTGACATGACGAGTATGCACACAGCCATGGCGAACGCATATCCTGGACACTTGGAGTAGTAGATGTAATAGCCGAACGTCATTACCGCATAAAGCTGGAAGGCTACGGGCAATAGAGGGATGATATGCCAGTAACCCTTTGGACGGAAGGCTACTATGAGGCTTAGGTGCGTTGCCACCCATACCATGGTGAGCATCAATGCACCAAGCCATGGATAATAGAAGAATTGGGTGAGATAACTTCCCACCCATATCCATAGTCCTTGATTACGGTTCAGCAACTCTTGCATGAAGGTATGTCCACCTATGAAGATGGAGTTGTCCTGAAGGGCATAGAGATACTCGCTGTGCATCACAAGCAACGCATAGGCTATGATTGCAAAGACGAGTGCTGAATAGTATTGTGAATGTTTCATCGATTACTTCTTTGCGTCTTCCTTGAAGGTTACCTTTCTTGCATCTGTCTTAGCCACGGAAGTGAATTCCTTTGGTGAAATCTTCACGCTCTCAACCATAAATTCAGGACGGTTGAAACTGCGAAGGAAGAATGTATAGAAACTTGGGTCTTTCTGTGGAACGGCAAATGCCTTGTGTACCTTGCCCTTCTTGTCGAAGTATGCAATGTAAGGACGTGTGTAGTTGCCGTCGTCTCTACGACTCTCGAAGATAATCCATCTGCCGTTGCTTGACCATACAGGATAACTCTCAGAACGCTTGCTGTTCATTGGTGAGGTAGTAACCTTATTGCCAGTCTTGAGGTCAAGAATCTGAATGTCTGCCTCAGGATGCCATACATGGAAGCATCCCCAATTGCCTTCTGCAAAGGCGATGTAGCGTCCGTCCGGACTTATGCGTGGGAGTGTGGCACTCTTCTCGTTTGCCACGGCATCATATACCAGTTCTCTTTCCCCGAATGTGCGGGTCTTTGGATCGAATGACTTCTTATAAAGATTGTAGCGACATTCCTTGTAACGCTGTATCATCTCAGTCTCCATAGCTATTGGAGCTGCTGTATCGCTTTGGAGTGAGTCTGGTTTGTCGTGGTCACGACCTGTATATACAAAATATGCAGAGCCATAGTAAAGAGTCTTGCCGTCTGGCGACCATGTAGGGAATATCTCAAGTTCGTTTTCTTCACGTGAGATATAGCTTACCTCGTCTTTATCGACGTCGTAGAGGATAAGGTCAGACTGTGTGTCCTGTACCTCAATCTTGGCTATGTCCTTGGTGTGGAATGACTGTCCTGTCTTGTCCGTTGAGAATGCAATGAGGTTGAGTGTAGGATGCCAAGCTGGATATACACCTGCGCTGATGGTTGAGTCTGTCTTGAGGTCAACCTTCTTAACGTTGCCATTGTCAACAATCATCGTTCCTCCAAATGACTGACGCATGTGGAAGAGCATGTTGTCTGTCTTATAGTTCTTGTATGAGTGGCAGTTGATACACTGTCCTTCCTCTTCATTAGACACGCTGAGGTTGCTGTATATCGTGCTTTCCTCGAATGTCGTGATGTCACGCTGCTGGATGGAGAGGTCCTCGTATGCCACGTATGAAGGCTGGATGAGACGGTAAGATATGTACTGGTCGATATCCTCGTCTGCAACTGTAATGTTGAAGCTCTTGTAGGCTGTCCACTTACCGTTGTTGTTGGCAAACACATCTACCTTGATGTCCTTGCCCTTGGATGCTGCGAGCATCTCCTTCCACTCGTCTTCGTCGATGAGAATCTTCTTGCCGTCGCCGTATGTGTATTCGCCACCAGCGAATGTGAAGCGAGCCACTGCCTCTGTGCCTTGCTCCATGACGGCAAAGTTGAGTGGCGCGATGTTTGAAGGAACGACTACGTCTGTGTAGTCAGGGTATATTACTGGCACCTTGTTGTCGCTGCTGTAAGAAGTAGGGACTGAAGGATGTCCGCAGGCAGCAAGAAGTGCTGCAAGTGCTATGATTGATAATGATTTTTTCATTGTTGGAATATTTTTGATGGAGTAAAGTGAAGTAAAGAGGAGTAAAAGGGAGTAAAGAGACGAATGTGAGAGTGTCAAATCTATGCGTCCAGAACGCTTTCGCTATGGGGGTATAAATCATAGATTGGAAATTTACGATAGGAGTATCGTCTTTTTACTCCTCTTTACTCCCCCTTTACTCCTTCTTACTTCATTAATTACTACAGGAATGTTTAATATGATTTCACATCACGGCAGAAGAAGTAGAACCAGTAGAATGTATCACCGAAGGTTGGCTTCATAAGTTCGCCGACCTTCTTTGTGTCGATATCTCCTGTCATGCTCTTCTGCTGTCGCATGATTTGTTGTGACATGTTCTGGAAACTTGCGTAACGGTCAATGACCTTTTCCTTGTCGAAAGGCATGTGGCTGATGTCCATTGAACCTGGTTCAAGGTTGCCGTAAAGGAAGGCTGCCTCCTGATAGTGGATTGGCATATCCTCACCTTTGTGAAGGTTGGCATAGAGGAAGAAGCGTGGCCAGAACATCTGTATGTCCTTCTGAATGCAGGCGTATGCAAGTGTTAGTTCCTGAAGGAGCTTGCTGTCCTTGTTCATCGTGTTGCTGAAGTAGTTGAGCAGGTACATCTCGCAGAGACCGTTGTCACCGTCGAGTGTTGAACCCATGTGGTCGTAAAGTTCCTTGACCACATCAAACTCATGATAATCGCTCATGAGTTTAGGGTTGTTGACGAGCGAGTCGTAATGCTCTGCCCATTCCTTGTGGAAAGTTGTTGTCTTGAGAATGTCAAGATATTTCTTAGCTACATCCCATTCGCCTGCTATTATTGAACAGCGAGTAAGATTCTGAAGGTTTGAAATGTTGTAACCGAACTCCACGCTGTTCTCTATACACCAGCGGTAGGCAAAGTTTGTCTTGGCATGGTTGTAGTATATGAGTGGAGCGGCTGTCTGTACCATGTGTACCTCAAGTGAGTCGTATTTGTATATTTCTGCACTCATGTTGTTGTAACGGAAGAGTGCAGAACCGAGCTTGCCTGTGTTGAGAAGTGCAATATTCTTGAAGAGTACCATCTCGCGCGTGGCATCGCCGGGGATGTTGCCCATTTCTGTGAGAACATCGTTCCAGCGCTGTTCCTCTATACCACGGTACATACGCATCTCAGCGTGGTAGTTGTAGTCGTCGATGTTTGCCTTGTCTGCTGCGTAGTATGAAGCGCAGAACACGATGACGATTGAGGCGAGAAGGGCGTATGCCTCTTTGCCCTTGATGTCAGTCCCTGCATTCTCCTTCTTGCTTACGAGAGTGAAGGCGAGTGGTGCGAGTGCCATTATGACGAATGGCAATTCTGCTATTGTCGTAAAGTCCTCGTTTGACCAGAAGAGTGGGAGTACTGCTATGTATGCGAGTGAAGCATTCGTATTTGGATAGAAATAGAGCGCAACAATCGGAACGAGTATTGCTACGGCAACTCCTGCAATGGGAATGATGAACTTGTTCATCTGCTTGTCCTTGTAGTTCACGAGGTATGCAACAATCATGTAGATTGTTCCTAACCATGAGAACCATCCGAAGAGAGGGTAGGCTACGATAGCCCAGAGGATTACCCATACGAGCTTGAGTTTTTCGCAGAGCATACGGCATACGAATACTGCAATCAACGTGAACAGAAGTCCGAGGCTTGATGTGAAGAAGTATCCAGCTGACTTGATGTAGTATATCCAGTATCCGAGACACACGCTTGAGCAAAGTAGTGCCGCAATAGGAATGATAGCGAGAATCGTCCATCCGCTCTTCATGTTGAAGGCATACTTTGACGCAGCGATTATGAGCAGCCATAATGCAATAAGTATGGATGCTCCCGTGGTTGGGTAGTAGAAATACTGGGTGAAGTATGTGCCCATCCATACGAGAAGGCCACCAGGCTTCGACATACAGTCGGCAAAATACTCCGAAGTGTTCATGAACAGGTTATGGCTTTGTGCCATATAAAGCGTATCGCTGTTCTTGACTATAAGAAAACAGGCTGCTATGACTGCAAAGATGGCAGCATAGCACCATGGCATTATCTTCTGCACCTTTGCTGATATGCAGAATGGTTGAGTCTCTTTCTTTGGCTCTTTTGGTGGAGCACTTACGAAAGAAGGCTTCTTCTGATTAAGGTTTTGTTTGTTTGACATTTTATTGTGAGTTTTATTTGAATGCAAAGATACTGCTTTTTTGTCAAGTGTTTGCGCTTTATTAAAGAAAAAATGTCTCCAGATGTGCAATCTGGAGACATAATGCTATTTTTCTTGTATGTTAGTCCTCATTCAGAATCTTCATGATTTCGACGCATGCCTTGGCTACGCTTGTACCAGGACCGAAGATGGCAGCAACACCAGCCTTGTAGAGGAAGTCGTAGTCCTGAGCTGGGATTACTCCACCTGCTATCACGAGGATGTCCTCACGACCAAGCTTGCGGAGCTCTTCGATAACCTGTGGTACGAGTGTCTTGTGACCTGCTGCAAGTGAGCTGACACCGAGCACGTTGACATCGTTCTCCACTGCCTGACGTGCTGACTCGGCTGGTGTTTGGAACAGAGGTCCCATGTCCACGTCCATTCCGCAGTCGGCATAGCCTGTTGCACATACCTTTGCACCACGGTCGTGACCATCCTGTCCCATCTTGGCAATCATGATACGAGGACGGCGACCGTTCTTCTGGGCGAACTGCTCTGTCATCTGGCAGGCAAGTTCAAAGTCTTTGTCTGACTTGGATTCTGAACTATACACGTTGCTTATTGTTCTGATTATTGCTTTGTAACGTCCTACGACTGTCTCGCAAGCGTCTGATATCTCACCGAGGGTACAGCGCAGACCAGCAGCCTTGACTGCAAGGTCGAGAAGGTTGTTCTCTGACTTCTTGCCATCCTGGAATTCCTGTACACACTTCGTGATTTCTGCAAGGGCTGCCTTACATGCTGCCTCGTCACGATTTGCCCTGAGCTCCTTGAGGTTTGCCTCCTGCTGGAGACGTACGGCTGTGTTATCCACCTCGAGGATGTCGAGTGGGTCCTCGTGGTCAAGACGATACTTGTTTGTACCCACGATGGTCTGTGTACCTGAGTCGATACGTGCCTGAGTACGTGCAGCGGCTTCCTCAATACGCATCTTAGGAAGACCTGTCTCGATAGCCTTAGCCATACCGCCGAGCTTCTCGATTTCCTGTATGTGTTCCCATGCCTTGTGAACAAGTTCGTTTGTGAGAGTCTCAACGTAGTATGAACCTGCCCAAGGGTCAATCTGCTTACATACCTTTGTCTCGTTCTGAATGTATATCTGTGTGTTACGTGCTATACGTGCAGAGAAATCAGTTGGAAGTGCGATAGCCTCGTCGAGTGCGTTTGTATGGAGTGACTGTGTGTGACCGAGTACGGCAGCCATAGCCTCGATACATGTACGACCTACGTTGTTGAATGGGTCCTGCTCCGTGAGTGACCATCCTGATGTCTGCGAGTGGGTACGGAGTGCAAGTGACTTAGGATTCTTTGCACCGAAGCTCTTGACAATCTTTGCCCAGAGAAGTCGTCCTGCACGCATCTTGGCAATCTCCATGAAGTGGTTCATGCCTATTGCCCAGAAGAACGAGAGACGTGGGGCGAATGCGTCAACGTCAATACCTGCGTTCACACCAGTGCGGAGGTAATCCATACCATCGGCGAGGGTGTAAGCCAACTCGATATCTGCAGTTGCTCCTGCCTCCTGCATGTGGTAACCAGAGATGGATATGGAGTTGAACTTAGGCATCTTCTGCGAAGTGTATTCGAAGATATCTGCGATAATCTTCATGGAGAATGCTGGTGGATAGATGTATGTGTTACGCACCATGAACTCCTTGAGGATATCGTTCTGGATAGTACCTGCCATCTCTTCGAGCTTTGCACCCTGCTCAAGTCCTGCGTTGATGTAGAATGCAAGGATTGGGAGTACGCCTCCGTTCATGGTCATGGAGACGGACATCTTGTTGAGCGGAATACCTGCAAAGAGAACCTTCATGTTCTCCAGTGAGCAGATGCTTACTCCTGCCTTACCTACGTCGCCGACCACACGTTCGTTGTCTGGGTCGTAGCCACGGTGAGTAGGGAGGTCGAATGCCACGGAGAGTCCCTTCTGTCCTGATGCGAGGTTACGCCGGTAGAATGCGTTTGACTCTTCTGCCGTAGAGAATCCTGCATACTGACGTATTGTCCAAGGACGGAACGGATACATCATGGAATAAGGACCACGGAGATAAGGCGGAATACCTGCTGCGAAGTCGAGGTGTTCCATACCCTCAAGGTCTTCCTTAGTATATACTGGCTGAATGTCAATCTGCTCTGGTGTTCTCCAGTTTGCGCTGATGCCATTCTCCTTCTGCCATTGCTGACCATTCTTCTCCTGAATGCCAGCATATATGTCGATTGAATTGAAATCTTTTCTTGCCATATTCTATATTTTTTTCAACACAGAGGACACGGAGTTCTCAGAGGTTAAAGTCTCTCATATATTTTTCTTTTAATGCCATCTTTGAGATGGGCAACATTGAAGTTTATAAGAAGACCTATGTTTTTGTTTGTGAGTTTCAGATAAGTTACTAACTGAACTTCATGAACGGGAAGTATCTTTTCCACAGCTTTAAGTTCGATTACAATCTTGTCTTCAACTACAATATCCATTCTGAGATGCTTGTCTGTCAATTGTCCTTTGTAATAGACAGGAAAATCAACTTGATGTTGTACGCATAGTCCTTTCCTTTCTAATTCCTCAATTAGACAGACCTCATAAATTGATTCCAACAGACCAGGCCCCAATTCTTTATGAACATCAATGGCTGCACCGATTATTTTCTCGGTTAATGCATTTAGTTCATTGAATTTAGCTGGCTCCATTTTTATCTCTGTGTTTTTAATGAAAAACTCTGTGTTCTCTGAGTTCTCTGTGTTTTTAAATGTTCAATAGAGAATTGTACTCCCTCAGCGTTTCAAGCTGGTTTGACTTGACGTGGATGAAGTTCTCGATGCCTGCTGCCTTGAGGTCTTCCGAGCATGCTGGGGCACCTGCTACGACGTACATGGCACGGCCGTTGAGGTACTTGAATGCTGGGATGGCGTACTCGGCATATTCGTCGTCTGATGAACAGATGACTACGATGTCGGCTCCTGCGGCAAGGGCTGCATCTACTCCTTCTTCTACGGTTGTGAAACCGAGGTTGTCTATTACCTTGTAGCCTGCTGCTGCAAGGAAGTTACATGAGAACTGGGCACGTGCCTGACGCATGGCAAGGTTGCCTATCGTGAGCATGAATGCTATCGGCTGCTTCTTGGCTGCTTCTGTCTGGAGACGGAGTGCCTCGAAGTCGGATGCCATGCGGGATGTGTTGAGGGCTGGGATTGCTCCTGCCTCCTCCTTGCTTCCGCAACAATTGCAGCATGATGAGACAGGTCGCTTGCCTTCGGATGTCTCAGTGAAGTTAGGGAACTGGTTTGTTCCGAGAATAAACTCCTTACGCTTGGCTGTGTCGTCATGACGCTTCTGGTTTGATGCGTTCACGGCGTTCTGGATGTTTCCGTTGAGTGACTCTACGAGGAAACCGCCAGCATTCTCAACGGCGAGGAAGAGTTTCCAGCCTTCCTTTGCGATGGCATCTGTGAGATGCTCTATTGTATATGAACCGCCTGCTACGTCCACGAGCTTGTCGAAGTGTGCCTCTTCCTTGAGGAGAAGCTGCTGGTTGCGTGCTATGCGCTCTGCAAAGTCCGTTGGAGTCTCGTACTGCTTGTCAAATGGTACTACCACGATGGAGTCAACATTTGCAATGGCAGCCGACATTGCCTCTGTTTGTGAACGGAGGAGATTGACGTAAGAGTCGAAGAGTGTCTGGTTATATTCTGATGTGTAGGCACATACGTGCATCTGGCAAGCGCAGTCGCACTTAGGTTCATACTGCTTGACAATCTGTGCCCAGAGCATACGTGCTGCACGGAACTTGGCAATCTCCATGAAGTAGTTGTCGCTCACACCCATGTTGAACTTGATGCGCTTGGCTGCTTCTGTTGACTCTACGCCAGCGGCAGTCAGTTCCTCAAGGTATTCAGCACCCCATGCGAGAGCATATCCGAGTTCCTGATAGATGTATGCACCTGCATTATTAAGTTTCACGGAATTTACGTTGATGCACTTGAACTTAGGGAGTTCGGCAAGTGCCTCGATGAGTGGCTTTGCTTCTGCAAGGACTGCAGAAACGTCCTTTCCCTTTGAAAGTATTCGACCTATCGGGTCGAAGTCGATAGAGCCTTCAAGTTCGGCGAGAGGGTAGCCCTTCTCCTTGAAGTATGTGACGAGAACCTTGGCAAGTTCCACGCAATGACGCTGGCATGTCGTGAAGTTGAGTTCCACGTATTGTGGAAGGATGTCCTTCAGGAGGTCAGCAATAAAGTCCTTGCTGATTTTGTCTGACGGAATGGTGAATCCGAGAGAGTTGACGCCCTTGTTGAGGATGTCGAGAGCTTTCGCGTTGGCAGCCTTGGCATCGTCTGCGTTTATCTCCTGACGGACGTACCAGAGGTTGTTGTCTTTCTTGTTTCCACGAACAAATGGAAACTCGCCTGGTAGAGAGTTTACCGCCTTGAGGTCCTTGAGGTCTTCACGGCGATAGAAAGGCTGTACGTTGAAGCCTTCGTTGGTTCTCCAAACCATCTTCTTCTGGAAGTCGGCACCCTTGAGGTCAACCTCGATTTTCGCGAGCCATTCCTCTGTGGTAGGAGCCTGGAACTCCGAGAAGAGTTTTTCTGTCATATTAGCCATATATAATCATTTAAAGTTTGTAAAGTTTTAATTGTGTAAGGTCTCTTGAAAAGTCTCGCAAAGATAATTAATTTAGTTTGAAACAAACAAATATTACAGTAAAAATATTTACGTCTTGATAAAAATATTTGAGGAGTTAGCGAAGTTGTATTACTGACCGCAGGGAAGTAACGGGGCTGCCATCCGGGACAGAGGGGGTAAATGATTTTTGTTTCAACACAGAGGACACAGAGGTCACTGAGTTTTTCTCTGAGAGCCTCTCTGAGTTCTCTGTGCTTTCTGTGTTATTTGTGTTTGTGCACACTTTCCTACCCCTGACTCTTCGGCAACCCTTCGTGAACCCTTCGTGTCGGCTTCGTGAGGCGGATATGTTCCGGACGGCTGCCCCGTTACTTCCCTGCGGTCTGTGAGATCGCTTCGCTAAGTTTGGGGGTTAGGGGGCTTGTGGTCTATGCTTCTGAATCACATTGCAAAGATACGGTGAATCTGACATACCGCCAAGGATTTTGGAAATGTCAACTGCACAACACTGCACAACTTGAATTTTGTACCCGAAAGATTTGATAATCAAGGAGAAATGATTATATTTGCATTGTAAAAACACAGTAAACACAGAGCG
>JAFYAT010000104.1 GCA_017540585.1 Bacteroidaceae bacterium
ATCTGTCCGTACTTATTGTGGGCGAAAGTGGTGTGGGAAAGGAAGCCGTTCCAAGACTCATACACGACAACTCAAGCAGAAAACATAATAAATATATAGCCATAAACTGTGGTTCAATACCAGAAGGAACAATAGATTCTGAACTTTTCGGCCATGCCAAGGGTTCGTTCACAGGTGCCATAGGCGACCGTGAAGGTTTCTTCGGCGCAGCAAATGGCGGAACAATATTCCTCGACGAGGTGGGAGAAATGCCAAAGGCTACACAGGCACGCCTACTCCGAGTGCTCGAGACAGGCGAATACATACGTGTGGGCGAAAGCGAACCTCGCAAGACGGACGTGCGCATCATTGCTGCCACAAACGTCAATATGCAGAAGGCAATCAACGAAGGACGTTTCCGTGAGGACCTATACTATCGTCTTAACACCATACCAATCAACCTCCCACCACTCCGTGAACGAGGCAACGACGTAGAAATGATTTTCCGCAAGTTCGCCAAGGACACAGCCATGAAGTACAAGCGTGAACCAATCATGCTTTCGGATGAGGCAAGAATGGTACTCCGTGCCTACAAGTGGCCAGGCAACATACGTCAGCTCAAGAACATTGCCGAGCAGCTCAGTTTCATGTGCAAGGACACTATCGTCACAGCCGATGACCTTTACAGGGCTGGCGTCACGATAGACAGCGACACGAAGGAACTTACAACCACAAGACCTTCGCACCTGCACAGCAACAGTCACACCGACTACGACTACAATCTCCAGATAACGACTCTTGCCTCAGCCCTACAGCAGTTGAACAACGAGTTCCAGACTTTCAAGAAATATGTGGAGCAGAGACTTGACGGTGTGAACATCAAGCCAAAGAACGAGCCACTATTCATAGGTGGTGGTGAAAACGGAAGCGGTTCATTCACGATAACCAAAGACAACGGCAGCTACAACTTCCCGCCTGAGACGATTCAGGAAGATGCTCCACAGACAATAGAGGAGATAGAACGCATCAAGATAATAGAATCATTGAAGCGTCATCACAACAACAGGAAGAAGGTGGCTGAAGAACTCGGACTGTCAGAAAGAACGCTTTACAGAAAACTTTTGAAATATGACATCAAGAAAGAATAAGACATACTGGAAAATAATCGTCATGCTCCTTGCTCTCACTCTCCAGTCGTGCATCCCGACATTCACGTTCAATGCTTCGACCATCAACTACGAGAAGACAAAGACCATAAGCATCGACAAGTTTCCTATCCGCTGTGCCTATGTATGGGCACCAATGGAGTCAATGTTCTACAACACGATAACGGACACATACGGACGCAAGACAAAACTGAAGATTCTCAAGCGTAACGGTGACCTCCAACTCTCAGGCGAGATAGTAGAATACTCACAGACAAACAAGTCGGTAGCTGCTGACGGCTACTCCGCCCAGACACAGTTGAAACTGACCGTGAACGTGAGATACGTAAACAATGCCGACAGAACACAGGACTTTGAACAGAGATTCAGCGCAACTGCCGACTATGACTCGAAGCTCTCACTCAATTCAGTACAGGAACAGCTCGTACAGGAAATGATTACCGACATCGTGGGACAGATTTACAACTCTACCGTTGCGAACTGGTAATAACTTGCATGACTGCGTCATGCAAGAGTTAAAAGTTAATAATTATGAGTTAAAAACTAAAACTCAAGTTTCGGAAGTACTTTTTTTGTAGTAAAGAGGAGTAAAGAGACTTTGAAACACAGAGTCCACAGAGAATTCAGAAGTTTATATGGAAAAACTCTGTGACCTCCGTGTCCTCTGTGTTGAAAAAACAAGGAATAATTTATTTTTCACTATAAATATGCTCGATATTAAAGAACTGATAGAAAATCCGGACAAGCTCAACAAGGAGACCTTGCCACAACTGAAAGAACTGACAGAGAAGTATCCGTTCTTCCAGGTGGCACGCATACTCTATGTCCGCAACCTTTTCCTTCAGCACTCTCCACAATTCGGCACAGAACTGAGAAAGGCAAGCGCATTCGTGCCTGACCGCTCTACCCTATTCGCATTCACAGAGGGAGAGCACTATCAGATAGAGTCAGCAGGTGTAACATCATCAGAGATAAAGACTGAAGATGATGCAAACAGAACCATCTCACTCATCGACTCCTTCCTCAGCCAGTCAAAGTTAGATGCACAAAGACCAACCATTGCAGACCTCACAAACGACTACGCTTCATTCCTAATGAAGTCAGAAGAAAAAGATGAGAAAAATGTCATATCCGATGACGAGAAACCAGACTCTCCACAACTCAAGGGAGCACACCTCATCGATTCCTTCATCATGGAGACAAAAGGCAAGCAAAGGGTGCAAATCAAGGGTATCGAAGACGACTCAGACTTCGAGTCACCAGAGATAACCAATGAAGAAGAGGAAATATACACCGAAAATATGGTGAATATTTACATAAAACAAGGAAGATATGAACAAGCATTTGAAATATTAACCAAAATTTGTTTGAATAATCCAAAAAAAAGTTCTATCTTTGCCACACAAATGAAATTGCTTGAGGTAATAATCGAGAGCAAGAAACAATAGTATAACCAAAAAATATCATAACAGACAATGTATTCACTAATTATCTTTTTAGTAATTTTCGCTTCTGTACTTATGTGCGGAATCGTACTCATCCAAGAATCTAAGGGTGGAGGTCTTGCATCAAGCTTCTCTGCTCAGAACAGCCTTATGGGCGTAAGAAAAACAACTGACCTTCTCGAGAAGTGCACTTGGGGCCTTGCTATCGCAATGGTCGTATTAAGCATAATTTCAACAGCATTCGTGCCAAAGGAAAATAAGGCAGAGGCTCCAATCGAGATTTCTGCACCTGCACAGCAGTCAACAGACGCTGCCAATGTTCCTTCATTCGGAACTCAGAATGCTGATGCACAGGGTTCAGATGCTGAGGCAAAGTAAAAAAATCACATTTAGTACATAGAGTTTTTTGTATAAAAAACACAAAAATGCACTAAATATGATAAAATAAGGGTATCCATAGCGTGGATATCCTTATTTTTTCGCAATAACACATTTTTTTTTGACTTTTCAAGTCGTTGAATAAAAAAACTTTTTTATCTTTGCAATATGATTTCATTATCTAAACATATAGAGATATTACTACTCAATCACGATTGTGTAATAGTACCAGGACTTGGAGGCTTCATTGCTAACCAGGCTTCTGCTCGTATTGATGATAATGACAGTCACAATTTCCTGCCTCCTTACAGGACCATTGGCTTCAACAGAGACTTGTCTGTCAACGACGGTCTTCTCGTACAGTCATATATGCAGGCATACGATGCAGCCTATCCAGAAGCACTCTTGCAGATGGAAAAAGACATCAACCAAATGACCGTACAGCTTGACACAGTGGGTTCATACACACTCAACGGCATTGGTACATTGAGCAAGAACCTTGACGGAAGCCTCTCTTTTACAGCAATAGAGTCAGGAATACTTACTCCAAGTCTTTATGGACTCTACTCCATCGCAATAAGAACACTTGAAGAGGCAAGAAAAGACAAGGAGATAATGAAGTCGCTCAATAGCATCTCACTCCTGCCAATACAGACTGAGAACAGTTTAACTGCCAACACAGGTACTGAGCAGAAGGAAGCAACTGAAAGTAAGGAATCAACAGAGACAACAAATCAGGATAACAACAACAATCAGGAAGTAAGCAAGAAGAATGCCTTTGCAGGATTGCAGAAGAATGTAAAGACACGCATCGTGAGAATGAAGCCAAACTGGAAGGAATTCTCAGTAGCAGCATCCGTTGCAGCAGTAATGTTCTTCCTGTTCCAGTTCCCATCACTCAAGTCAGGTGAAGAGTTGAACGATACAGTAGTTGCAAGTTCCATCTTCGTAGGAAAACCAAGCGATATGGGCTCAGCAACAGCAAAGAAAGAGAAGTCGGTTGTTACGAAACCAGCTTCGTACAAATCAATTGCAGACAAGATTGTTGAAAATAACACATCAAAAAAACAGAATAACGTGGCAGAGGCAAAAACAAAGACTACTGCCGACAAGGAACCAGACTATGTAATAGTTCTTGCAAGTTGCGTGAGTGCAAAGAATGCAGAGATATTCATTGAGAACTATGAGAAGGAAGGATTCAAGGAAGCAAGATATGTCAAGGGAAAGATTAACCGAGTACACTACTCTGGCTATTCTTCCTATACTGATGCTGCCAATGCATTAAAGAAATTACAGAACGAAAGCACCCTGTTTAAGGATGCGTGGATTCTGCACATGTAATAACAAGAGAGAATAATTAAATGAAAAGAGTTCGTTGCCCAAAATGTGATAACTATATAGTTTTTGACGAAACAAAATACACAGAAGGGCAGTCGCTTGTATTCGTATGCCAACATTGTAAAAAGGAGTTTGGCATAAGAATTGGCAAGTCAAAACTTTCCGACAAGCACGAGGAAAAAACGCTTGACGAACAGGCATACAAGGAGAATTTCGGTAGTATCGTAGTCGTAGAAAACCAGTTTGCATTCAAACAGGTGATTCCACTTGACTTCGGTGAGAACGAATTCGGCCGTTATCTCAAAGGCACAAACATCAACAAGCCTATTGAGACACGTGACCCGAGCGTTGACACTTTCCATTGTGCCATAACGGTAAAGCGTAACAAAAAAGGTAAGCTCCAATACATACTTCGCGATGCACCAAGTGACACAGGCACATTCTACATGAACGAGATTCTCAAGGATTGCGACAGGATAAATCTCGAAGATGGAGCAATAATAACTATAGGTGCAACAACATTAATATTAAGAACAGCAGAAGAAAAACAATAAAAAACAATTGAGATAATATGATTACACAAGGTGAGGTTTTAAAGGCTGAAGAAGTAAAAGACAAAGAATGTTTCTTCAGTTCATACAAGGGTAAATACATTCTCTTGGACAATCTCTCAAAGGATTTCGAGGGTATAGTAGATCCAAGACCAGTTGTGTTCAATACACAATATGTAGCTGTGTATGTAGTTACGGAAGGTGCAATGCGAGTAAAGGTAAGCGGACAGGAGTTTGACGTAAAGAAAAACGAATATCTTGCTGTGATGCCATGTGTCCATATCGAGATAATGAAGTCAAACTGCAGATTCTTCTCATTCTTCACACTCAGCCACATTGTAAATGATATCTATGAGCGAATCGGCGTCAGCAATTCTGTTGGAATACGCTGTTTCCATTTTCATCATCATATTCTCAGGCCAGAGCAGACAGAACTCATCTACAAGGAGTACTGCCGCATGAAAAGAGAACATTTGCGTGAGGACTACAAGAGAAAGGAAGTGTGTCTCCGTGCATTACTTGCTGTGTACGAGTGTCACCTCTTCTCTTACATCCACGAAGCTCCAGAGTATGATCACTACGAAAGTACACGTCAGAGAGAATTCTTCCTCAAGTTCCTCGACCTCCTCAGTCTCTACTGCAAGAGAGAGCGTTCTGTACAGTTCTATGCTGACAAGTTGAAGATTACTCCTAAGTATCTCTCCAACCTGACAAATATGTACACAGGATTCTCTGCTTCTGTTCTTATTGATCAGTACGTCGCATACAGCATCAAGCGTATGCTCTATAGCAACGAACTGAACATTAAGAAAGTGAGTGACCTCTATCACTTCCCAAGCCAGAGCTTCTTCGGAAGATACTTCAAGAGAATCGTAGGTATGTCGCCTACAGCATACATCAAGGAAAACAATCGTAAGGCTATAATTGAAGGATAAGATATGGAAAAGAAAATGATAACAGATTTGCATAAGATAGATGCATTCAAGGCCAATGGAATGTTTCCTTCGGCTCAACTTCCTAACGAGATTCTTCTCTTTGACAACATAGACGGAAGAAATCCTTTCCTTCCTTTGGTTGCAAGAGCCAACAAGCTCTGGCAGACAACCATCTACTTCCAGTTGGAAGGTGAGGCAAGTCTCCGAATCAACAATAAGGATGTAATAGTACGTAAGAACCAGCTACTCATCACACACGAAGAGTGCATCGTAGAGTTCATCAATGCTACTGATGACTCAAAGTTCTACTGCTACGTCATCTATCCTGACACAATGCAGGACATCTTCACAGATATCCACTTGAACTATAACAAGTCAAGATTCAGCTACTCATACAAGGTGGGTGACATGAGTAAGGAGAATGTTGAGTACTTCCTCGATATCTACGAAGAGATAAAGAGAGATATGCAGATGCCTGAGTATCAGTATCAGCTAAACTACTCACGATACTTCCTCAACATCGTGTATGTCTATATCATCAACAAGTTCTACTCTGATGCCGACATGCAGGCAGACCCATCATCAAGACAGTATGATATGTTCTGCAAGTTCATGGATGCACTCAACAAGCATGCTGACAGCGAGCGTTCAGTACAGTTCTATGCCAACCTTCTCGGCATCACATCCAAGTACCTCTCTTTCGTATGCTTACAGTACAGCAAGAGAAATGCTTCATCATGGATTGACGAGTACGTAGTGGCTAAGGCACGTGCTCTCCAGAACGTACACCACTACAACATCAAGCGTATCAGTCAGGAGCTTAACTTCATCTCTCCAAGCAGTTTCACACGATTCTTCAAGAGAGTAACAGGTGCGCCACCAACAAAGTAAGGATGGACAGTCATCTGACTGTATAAGACATTAGGGCTATAAGACATATAGCCCTAATGTTTTTTGTAAAAAAACGATGCGAGACAATAATCTCCATCTGTCTTCAATCTGAATCATTCCCCTTAATAAGAACAAGATTAAAACAAGAAAACTATGAATATTATTCCGATGTACACATGGAACAAACGACTTCATGGAATGGGTTTATCCTGGAAGACGTTCATGAATCAGCCTTGGGCGGGCGGAGTGACACTCCTCCTATGCGTTATTGTAGCCATGCTTCTGGCAAACCTGCCAGCAACAGCACACATCTATCACCAATTCCTTGAAACACATCTAACGGCTCAGATTAAGAGTCCAGATGGCAGCATCAACTGGATTTTCCCTAAGGACATGACTGTGGAGAAATTCATCAATGATATATTGATGGTGGTGTTTTTCTTTACAGTGGGTCTTGAGATAAAGCGCGAAGTGGTATGCGGTGAGCTATCCAATGTAAAAAAAGCGCTCCTCCCTGTCATTGCTGCAGCAGGTGGAATGGCAATGCCAGCACTTATATATACATTATTTAACCACGGTACAATAACTGATGGTGGATGGGGAATACCAACAGCCACAGATATTGCTTTTGCCGTAGGAATAATGTCAATTCTCGGCAACAGAGTACCAGTATCACTCAAGATATTCCTTACTGCACTTGCAATTGCGGATGACCTCGGAGCTATACTTGTAGTGGCCATATTCTATGGCGGTAGTATCGATCTGCCATTACTTTGCCTTGCCTTGGCAATCATTGCAGTTGTGCTAATCATGAACATACTCGGAGAGAAACGTTTATTCCTCTACCTACTTCCAGCCATCGTGGTGTGGTTCCTCTTCTACTATTCAGGAATACACTCTACCATGTCAGGCGTAGTCATGGCATTCCTCATTCCTATGGATGCACGATACAAGCGTTCATACTTCAACAGAAGTCTTGTCAAGTACAAGAACAAACTGGCAGCACCAATGTCGGTAAGTGATGAGGAGGATTTCCCTAATGCGTATGAGCGTCACTGTCTGCGTCGTCTCAGCCACATTAGCAATAACTCCATCGGAATGAGTTATCGTCTTGAGTACAAACTCAATCCGTGGGTCAACTTCTGCATCATGCCAATCTTTGCACTTGCGAATGCAGGTGTAGTTATTCCTGATGTCAGTTTCTTTAATATATTCCAATCGCTGCCAGGCATCGTGGGAGCTGGTCACGTAGGAATGGGTATCTTCTTCGGCTTACTTCTCGGTAAACCTATCGGTATCACCCTTGCCAGTCTCATTGCCATCAAACTTAAAGTTGGCGAAATGCCAGACAAAGCAACATGGAAGATGATGTTTGCAGTAGCCTGCCTCGGAGGTATCGGTTTCACAATGTCAATATTTGTCGATACCCTCTCATTCAGCGGACTTGGAGAAGCTACGGAGACACTCCGCTCAAGCGGAAAGATTGCCGTATTATTAGGCTCTCTTTGCTCTGGTATAATGGGTAGTATATTAATTATGTTTTTCCATAAAATGGAGAACAAAAATTGATGTACTAACAACTACAAAGTGACTGATAGAAATGATAAACACAGAAATTCATGTCTTTTCAAGTAAAAGACAATGATTAAGGCAAACAAAAAAGGGATAAAGGGACGTATAATTGTTCACCGTCACCTTTACCCCCTTTTTTGGTTATCAGAAAGAACTATCCATTTATAGTAGCAAAACTAATCTCACAAAAAAGTGAAGAACCATTAAAAGCATAATCATCAAACTATAATACTTACTTTAACAAACATTACTACAAATTATGAATTTAAAAAACTTTATCTTCTTGGCAGGATGGACTACTCTATCATTATCCGTCAATGCTCAAGTAACAATTGACATCGATGCCCATGAACGTGGACCAAAAGTGAGTCCAATGCTTTATGGCATTTTCTATGAAGACATCAATCATGCTGCTGATGGCGGTCTATATGCTGAGTTGATTCGTAACCGTTCATTTGAAGATGGTCCACGCTATGGTGCACCAGCTGACATACAGGGATGGAATACTCAGGTAAAAGGTTCATCAAAACTGAACGTCAGACTCATCAACCAATCAAAGAAAACACCATTACTCAACAACGTACAGCATAATGCTCTCGAGCTTGACATCAAGGCATCTACAGATGCTCAGGCATACCTTATAAACGAAGGATACTGGGGAATCAATGCTGTGCAGGGACGTACATATCGACTTACATTCTGGGCTAAGGCATTGAAGTATAATGGTTCTGTTAAAGCTATTCTCTGCTCACAGAATGGAGAAGAAAACTATGCAGAAGCTACTATAAATGAATTCAACGCTAACAAGAAAAAAGGATGGACAAAGTATGAGGCTACATTTACTGCTAATGCCAATAACCCAAAAGCAAAATTTGCTCTTGTTTTTGACGGCATAGGACAGATTCAACTTGACATGGTAAGTCTCTTTCCACCAACATTCAAGAATCGTGACAATGGTATGCGACCTGACCTTGCCAACATGCTATGGCAGATGCACCCTAAGTTCATGCGCTTCCCTGGTGGATGTTTTGTAGAAGGACAGGAAAGTCCTGACAATGCTTTCCGTTGGGAAAGAACAATTGGTCCTATTGAGGAACGTGAAGGTCATTGGAACGTGAACTGGGGTTACCGCACTACTGACGGATTGGGTTATCACGAATATCTGCAATTGGCAGAAGACCTTGGTGCAAAACCTCTATATGTTGTCAACGTAGGTATTTGGCATGGAGGAATTACACCATACGACAGCATTCAACCATGGATAGATGAGTGTATGAATGCTATTGAATATGCCAATGGTCCTGTCACTTCAAAATATGGTGCAATGCGTGCTAAAAACGGACACCCTGAAGCTTTCGGACTTGAATATTTGGAGGTAGGAAATGAGAATAACCAACCAGATCAGAGACAGCAGAGTGACCACTACTACGAACGCTACGAACAATTCTACAAAGCAATACGTGCCAAATATCCTAATATGAAAATAATAGGTAATGTGGTTGCATGGGGCGATGACAATCCTAAATGGAATTCTACATTACCTGTAGATTTGCTTGACGAGCATTACTATCGTTCACCAGACTGGTTTGCAGGTGCATTCCACAAATATGACAGTTATGACCGTCGTGGACCAAAGATATATGTAGGTGAATATGCGGTTACCAATGGCTTCGGAAATCTCGGAAATATGAACGCAGCACTTGGAGAAGCAGTATATATGATGGGAATGGAAAACAATTCTGATATTGTTGAATTGGCTTCGTATGCACCTATCTTTGTAAACGAGAATGATGCACGCTGGCGTCCTGACATGATACGTTTCAATAGTAGTCACGTTATGGGAACTCCAAGCTACTATGTCCAACAACTCATGCCACAGAACATTGGTACACAGGTAGTAAAGGTAGCACAAACTGACCCATACAAAGAACTCAAACATAAGTCATTGACACCAAAGCAAAGTCGCGTTGGATTTGCAACATGGAATACTCGTGCTTCATTCACTACTGACAAAGAAACAGAATATGTCTATGGAAACTGGACAAAGAACGGCACCATTGTCCAACAGACAGGTAATAAAGAAGCTACGTTGTGTGTTGAAAAAGACATTATCAATAGTGACCATTATACATACAAGTTCCGCGCACGTAAGGATGATGGTGCAGAAGGATTTATTATCGTCTTCAATTATGTTGATGACAAGAATTACTGCTGGCTTAACTTTGGTGGATGGAACAACACCCAACATGGCATTGAACAGATTAGCAATGGAGGAAAGTTATTAACTGTAGGCAAGCCAGGACGTATTGAAAAAGGTAAGTGGTATGATGTAACCTTAAATGTATCAGGAGATAGCATTAAGGCATGGCTTAACAATGAACTTATATTTGACACCACACTTAAAGTTGATGAAACTAAAGGTATCTTCTCTACTGCAACAATTGATGATACCACAGGAGAGTTGATTGTGAAGATAGCAAATACAAGCGACGTGATGACAACATCACAAATCAATCTTAAGCATTTCACTCCTACATCTGCAAAAGTAATACGTTTGATTGCTAATGATGGCATGGAAGAGAATACACTCGATGAACCTACCAGAATTCATCCAACCGAGCAATTATTATCACCAGAAAATGATAACGTAAAACTCGACATTCCTGCATATTCTCTTAACATCATTAGAATACAGAGTGCAAATAGAAAATAACAAATAAAAAAAATTAAGAATTAAGAACTAATGTTAATTAAGAGTTAAGATTTTGCTAACGAAAAGTAATCGCTATATGTTTAGTATAAATCTTAACTCTTAATTTTGCTTTTGTCCAGAGGCTGCCCCGCTATTTCCCTACGGTCAGAGAGAACGCTTCGCTAAGTTCTTAACTCTTAATAAGATTTTACACAAGCCAAGCCCCCCATGCGCCAGCCAATTTTGAATTTTGAATTTTGAATTTATAATTTTGAATTGAAATGATTCCCCGCGTTCCCTCTCCTCCCCCACGGGGAGGTCGGGAGGGGGCCCAAAAAAGCCTCCAGCATTTCTGCTGAAGGCTTCATTAAAAAGGCGGCGACCTACTCTCCCACATTGCGGTGCAGTACC
>JAFYAT010000007.1 GCA_017540585.1 Bacteroidaceae bacterium
AGTAGTTATGACTCGTTCAAAGATAATGAAATAATCAAGTTTTAATATATAAGTAAACATCATTAATCAATACAATCATTATAAAAATAATTCTACCTGTACGGTTGTATTTTTGCACAAAGGTGCATATTAGAAAAACAGCATGGAAACAGAACAAAAACAAGAAAAAACATGTTTTCTTTTGTTTTTACCATGTTTTTATAACTGGCCGCACTGCGGAAAAAAAGCATACAATTTCAACCGTACAGTACGAAATAATTTTGCACACCTACTTAATAATAAAAATCATGATACGTATAGAGAACCTTATGAAAATCTTCCGTACGGAGGAGATTGAAACAACAGCACTCAATGGTGTTAGTCTTGAAGTGAATGATGGCGAATTTGTTGCCATCATGGGACCATCAGGTTGTGGTAAATCCACACTACTTAGTATCCTCGGATTGCTTGACAATCCTACAGAAGGAAAGATATACTTTGACGATGTGGAGGTAGGACATCTAAAGGAGAAGGAACGTAACCGTTACCGTAGGGGACGTATTGGTTTCGTATTCCAGAGCTTTAATCTTATTGATGAACTTACGGTAGAGGAAAACGTAGAGCTTCAGCTCAAGTATCTTGATGTGCCAAAGCCAGAGCGTAAGGAGAGAGTACAGAACATACTCCGTAAGGTTAGTCTCAGTCAGCGTGCCAAGCATTATCCACAGCAGTTGTCTGGAGGTCAGCAACAGCGTGTTGCCATAGCTCGTGCCGTAGTAGGTAAGCCAAGTATCATCCTTGCCGATGAACCAACAGGTAACCTCGATTCAAAGAACGGACTTGAGGTGATGGAGCTCCTGAGCAAGCTTAATGCAGAGGGAACAACCATCATCATGGTTACTCACTCACATCGTGATGCGAGATATGCTAACCGTATCATCAATCTTTTTGATGGTCAAGTGGTGGAAGGGGAGGAGCTTATATAAGCGGACCTTCCCCCGACCCCTTCCTAAAGGACGGGGAGTAGTTACCATACTCATTCCTAATTAATCATTACTCATTGCTCATTGTTATAAGAACATGACAGGCTTTATATACACTATCCGTCGCTTCAAATCTGCGACAGCGCTTAACTTCATTGGACTCGTTATAGCTATGTTTGCCTATTACGTCCTGATGACTCAGATAAACTACACCTGTGGATACAATAAGGGACTCCCAGATTATGAAAATCTGTACAGGGTGGAGATGAGCGGACCGTTCGAGGCTGGAAAATGGAACACTTACCTGAGCCCTGCGTATATCGAACGGGCATCGACTGATGTCCCGGACGTGGAGGAGGTGGCTTTGTTTGAGTGCAGCGGTTACCAGAGAAGCTACGATATAAACGGGAACAAGGCGGAGCTTGTTACGATGAAGTACAGGAAGGGTTCACTCAAGATGTTCGGGCTGAAGGTGCTTGACGGTTCGGCTGATAATGTCAGGGTGGGCGAGGATGTGTTGATTCCTGCTTCCGTGGCTAAGACGTACTTCGGTCGGGTGAATGTTGCCGGTGAGCGCCTATACTATAAGGCATGGGACAAGTGGCTCACCATTGCAGCCGTCTATGAGGACTTCCCTGACAACTGCCTTGTGCATAATGCTGTCTTTCTCGATATGAGTAACAAGCTCAAAACCGAATGGGGTAACTGGAGCTTTACTGGATATGTACGTCTGAAGGCTGGGGCTGACCCGGTAGCCGTTGCCCGTATCTATAATAAGGCACTTCCCGAGAGTAAGGTGCAATTCAGGTTCTCGCCTGTGGCTGACACTTACATGTCGAAGGTGAGTACGAAAACGGACAAGGGCAGCCCTGGAATGCTGATTGTGTTGGAGCTTTCGTGCCTGATTATCATGCTTGTCGCTGCGATAAACTTTGCCAACTTCTCCCTTGCCGAGGCACCGTCACGTGTGAAGAGCGTCACGACACATCGTATGCTTGGAGGTAATGTGTGGTTACTGCGTCTCAAGCTCGTGGGTGAGGGCGTCATCACGTCGGTGACAGCCATGCTGTTTGCCTTCGTTCTCCTTGCAGCCATGCAGCAGTTCCCTGATTTCACTGGCTTGTTCAACGGGTCGCTTGCACTCATGGACAACTGTGACATCATCCTGCAACTCTCGGGCCTGTCGGTCTTGATTGGCGTTGTGGCTACGGTCTATCCTTCGTGGTATCTTACATCGTTCCCTATGGTGACGGTGATGAGGAGTTCCTTTGCTACCAGCCCGAAGGGGCTCGGACTTCGCAAGTGCCTTGTATGGGTTCAGCTGCTCGTATCAACCCTGCTTGTCTGCCTGTTTGGCATAGTTAATATGCAGAAGTACTACGTGTCTTACTGTGATTTCGGCTACGACAAGGATGAGGTGATGTATATCGAGTTCAGCTATGGCGAGTTCGGGCTTGGCAATAAGCTAAGCATGAAGAACGAGGTGCTGAAGATACCCGGAGTTGAGGCTGCATCTGTCTGTGGTGTTACGCTTGGCAGTTCCGATGACTTTAACCAGTGCGCAGCTGTAGCAAAGGATGATGCAAGCAATATTATCTCATTCCGTTATATTCCTGTCGATAAGGACTTCTTCAAGGTGTATGGCATCAGTATCATTGTGGGACGTGAGTTCAAGGATGAGGAAGCAGGCGTGACAATTGTCAACGAGGCATTCATCAGGAAGAACCCGTTTGTTAAGCTTAATGACTGCGTGTTTAGGGGCGACTCGACTATGATTGTGGGTATTTGCCCTGACGTGCGTCTTGGCACTGCCCATACGGATAATGCCAACTTCCCTGCACTCTTCGATTTGTGTGATTACAGCATGGAGGATTGGACTGACCGTTTGCCTTACCTTTGCCTGAGGGTTTCGGCTAATGTTGATAAGGTAAAGGTGAAGCATGAGGTTGAGGCTCTCCTGTCGAAGTACTGGAAGGATGGGGTGCCTGAGTGTCACTTCCTTGAGCAGGACTTGGATGACATATACCGTGAGGACTTCATATTCATCTCGCAGGTGACGATGTTCTCGGCTTTGGCTCTGGCGATTACTCTTATCGGTGTGTTCTGCCTGACGATGTTCGAGACGGAATACAGGCGTAAGGAGATTGCGATACGCAAGGTGCTGGGATGCAGCGAGTCGGGCATACTCGCTATGCTGGTGAAGCATTACCTGATTATCCTGCTGGCGGCTTTCGCCATTGCTGCTCCGCTTGCCCTGTACCTCGGTACGGAATGGCTCCAGAGCTTTGAGGAACGTACACGGATATACTGGTGGCTCTTCCCTGTGGCTCTTCTGGTCGTCGGTCTCGTACTGACAGGCACGGTAGTTGCGCAGAGCTGGAGGGTGGCAAACGAGAACCCTGTGGGGAATCTGAAGGAGGCATAAGGCCCCCGACGGACCTTCCCCGGCCCCTTCCTGAAGGACGGGGAGTAGTTACCACACTCATTCATCATTACTCATTACTAATTCCTAATTCCTAATTCCTAATTGTCACTATGGGTAAAGGTTCATTCATAAAGATATTGTCACTCACAATAGGTCTTACCATCGGCTTGGTTCTCCTTGCCCGTGTAAGATTGGAGTTGAATTATAACAGTTGCGTAAAGGATATTGACAACGTATATAAGTTGTCTGAATACATCGTGACCAAAACGCAAGGAGAATTTAATCATGGACAAACATCGGGCGGTACGGCACCAAAGCTACGAGAGTATGTTCCAGAGATTGTGGAATGTTCTCGAAATACTTTTTTCACAGCTGAAGCAAAGCTTGTGTTTGAGGATGGGCGAAAGGTTAAAATCCGTCAGATGAGATTTGCAGACAGTTGTCATTTCCAGTTTTTTGATACCAAAGTTACTGGTGACGTGCGCAAAGCCCTCTCTGTCAAAGGTCAATGTATGGTAAGCAAAAGTCTTGCAGATAAGATTGGTGGCGATGTCATAGGCAAATATTTCTACGTCTATCCTTATGATAGCATACCACTTACTATAGGTGGCATATATGAGGATTATGCTGACAACTCGTCGTACTCTGATGTTGATGTGTTTGTATCACTTCCATCAATAGGTTATTATTCGTATGATGGATCAAGCAACTTGATGGGTAACGACCGCTATAATTCGTATGTACGCCTCGTGCCAAATGCAAACCTTGAGAAAGTGCAACACGAGAGCGACAAAATGATTGAAAAGGAACTTGCATCGGAAATGAAATACCTTGCAGAATCTGGTCACAAGGGTTTTCATTATATTTTCAATAATCTCGCTGAGGAGCGAATAAATAATGCAATGGAATCAGGCTTTTGCATAATCCTTGCCATAGTTGCTATAGTGATACTCTTCACAGCCATCATGAACTACATACTTGTTGTCATAGGTACTCTTGCTGGTAAGGCAAAGCAGGTAGCCGTACAGAAGAGTATGGGTGCTCATGATTCTGAGTTCTATAAGGAAACATTCAAGGATGCTGCCATTCATCTTTGCATTGCGCTCGCATTTATGACATTCATCATCCTCGTTGGACAGGACTTGATAAAGACGCTTCTTGGTGTTTCTTTAGGTACATTGTTCTCCAGTCAGACTTTGTTCGTAGTATTGTGTGTGTGTGTTATTGTTTTGCTTACTTGTGCTCTTCTTCCTGGCTACATTTATTCACACATATCCGTAACATTTGCATTCCGCCACTTTAGCGAAAGTAAGAGGATATGGAAGTTGTCACTTCTCGCCTTTCAGTTTGCTCTTAGTGCATTACTGTTCGTCGTACTCACAACAGTCTATCGTCAGTATGATTATATGCTAAACAAAGACCTTGGTTATGACTACAAGAATGTTGTGTACACGCATTATCTTGTTAGTGCAAAAAAAGCAAAGGTGCTTATGGATGAGGCAAACAAGCTGTCATTTGTGGAAAGTTCCTATCTATCATACTCTTTGTTCTTTGACTCACAAAGTGGAGACAATATATCAATAGTTGGTCATCAAAATGACTTATTTAATGCTGCTAACATGTTCTTTGCCACTTCAGGCATCATAAGGACTATGGGACTTACCATCGTGAAAGGAAGAGGTTTTTCTGAGCGTCCAGATTCTGCTACGAATGAGGTGTTAGTGGATGAGAATTTTGCCCGAAGGGTTAAGAAACAAGAGGGAATAGATAACGTAATAGGATTGCAGGTGACAAATTCAAGTTTCGGAGACATCCCATTCACCATTGTTGGTGTAGTAAAGGACTTTACCATTTGTGATCTCAACCAAAGGGATGAACGTCCTTTGTTTATCATCAATGGTTCCAGATGGACAAAATTTGCAGTGTTTAAGTTGCAATCACTTACGGCTGAAAACATTATAGAACTTCAAAGACTTTGTGACCGACTTTATCCAGACGATGAGATGACTATTGTGCCTTACTCAGATTTGGTACATAATGGTTATGACGAGACACAGCATATGCGCGACCTTATCATTATTGGATGTATAGCCACGTTCCTTATCACATTGATTGGATTGATAGGTTACATAAGTGATGAGGTACAACGTCGCAGTCGTGAGCTTGCCATTCGCAAAGTACTTGGTGCAAGTGTACTCGAACTACAGATGCTATGGATTAGAAGTATAGCCGTAATCGCTTTACCTTCCACCATCTTTGGTGCAATGGTAGGTTTCTACTGCAATAATCTTATCATGGAACAGTTCCCAGACAAGGTTGACATGCCAGTATGGACATACATCGGACCACTCCTCTTTGCTATTATCGTCACGATGATAGTCATTTGTTGCAAGACATACAAGGTAGCAACGTTGAATCCAGTTGAGAGTATCAAGACAGAATAAAATTCATTGGTTTTGAAAAAGGAATATGACAGGTTTTATATATACCATACGTCGCTTCAAGTCGGCGACTGCGCTTAACTTTATCGGTCTCGTTATAGCCATGTTTGCTTATTACGTCCTGATGACACAGATAAACTATACCTGTGGATATAATAAGGGACTGCTGGACTATGAGAATCTGTATAGGGTGGAGAATTGTGGTGAGAACTCGTGGGGAACATACGTCAATCGTCCATCCATGGAAAAATTGGCGACTGATATTCCACAGGTTGAGAGCATTGCCTTATTTGGTAGCATGGGTATGTCTATGGAATATACGTACGATATCAATGGGTATAAGGTTAAATTAACTACTATGAGTTATCGTACAGGTTCTTTGGAAACCTTTGGTATTAAACTTGTGGATGGTTCGCTTGATGACGCTTTAAGTGGTAACGCTGCTGTTATTCCTGCATCTGTAGCAAAGACATACTTTGGTAAAACAGATGTCGCAGGTGAAACGTTTTATTTTCCTTTGAAATCACAGAAGATAACAATTGCTGCTGTATATGAGGATTTCCCAGAAAACTGTTCGGTTAAGAATGTGATATACTTTGACATGAAAGACCGTGGAAAAGAAGACTACACATTGTGGTCATTCAATGCTTTCGTACGTCTAAAAGCAGGAACGGACCCTGTAAAAGCCGCAAAGACTTTTGAAAAGCTCGTTGTCGATAATGAAGAAAAGGGAACTTTCATGCGTTTCACACCTGTTGCAGATACGTATATGTCGGGGTTTGATACCGACGTAGATAAGGGAAGCCCGGGGATGCTTATGGTGTTACAACTTTCGTGCCTGATGATTCTACTGGTCGCAGTTATAAACTTTGCCAACTTCACTCTTGCCGAGGCACCATCACGTGTAAAGAGTATTACGACTCATAGGATGCTTGGCGGCAATGTATGGCTTATTCGTTTGAAACTTGTATTTGAGGGAATCATAACTTCTGTTATGGCGATGTTGGTCGCATTAGTCGGGATTGCAGCTTTTGGGCAGTTCCATGATGCACAAGAACTCTTTCTTGGTTCAACTGCCATTATGAACAATCTTGATATAGTGGCTCAACTTGTAGGAATATCTGTGGTTATTGGACTTGTTGCAACTGTTTATCCTTCATGGTATCTTACTTCGTTCCCTATGGTGACGGTAATGAGAAGTTCCTTTGCCACAACTCCTAAGGGAATTAGGTTCAAAAGGGTTCTTGTTGGTGTTCAGTTGTTGGTATCAACCATTCTTGTATGTTTCTATGGCATTACCAATTTGCAGAAGTATTACGTGTCAAATAGTGACTTTGGATATGATAAGGACGAAGTTCTTTATGTAGAATTCGATTTGTCTATACCGCAGAAGAATAAATACACCATGAAAGAAGAGGTTCAAAAGATATCTGGTGTAGAATCAGCCTCGCTTTCACAAACTGTTTTGGGCTTGTCTGACTTGATGATGTCTTGGGGACGTCCGGGAAAGAAAGAAGATGAAACAATGTACTTCCGATGTTTGCCAGTTGATGCTGATTACTTACGAGTGTATGGGATGAAGGTTTTGGAAGGACGTGACTTCCGTAAAGGTGAAAGGGACGTTGCTATTGTTAATGATGCTCTTGTTAGGAAATATCCTTATGTGAAGGTGAATGAACAATTTAGTCCACAAGAGTCTGCAACGGTTGTTGGTATATGTAATAGTCCTCGTGTTGGTACTGCGCATTCGGATAATGCAAATTCACCTACCATATTCCTTGTCTTTGGCCCTTCTTATGATGGTTGGGGAGACCGATGGGAATATATGAGCATAAGAGTCTCTGCTAATGTTGATAAAGTGAAGGTGAAACATGAGGTTGAGGCTCTCCTGTCGAAGTACTGGGTAGAAGGGGAACCTGAGTGTCATTTCCTTGATCAGGACTTGGATGATATATACCGTGAGGACTTTGTGTTTATTTCGCAGGTGACTATGTTCTCAGCTATGGCTCTGGCGATTACGCTTATCGGTGTGTTCTGCCTGACGATGTTCGAGACGGAATATCGTCGCAAAGAGATAGCCATCCGCAAAGTTCTCGGATGTAGCGAGACAGGCATAATATCCATGTTAGTGAGTCAATATATCATCATACTTTTCATTGCCTTTGCCATTGCCTCTCCGATAGCATGGATACTTGGCAACGAATGGCTCCATAGCTTTGAAGAACGTACCGTTATATATTGGTGGCTCTTCCCTCTTGCTTTTATGATTATCGCTCTCGTACTTACCGCTACGATAGTTATTCAGAGCTGGAGAGTTGCGAACGAGAATCCTGTGGGTAATCTGAAGGAAGGGTGATGCCCCAGGCCCAAAAAGAAAGTCCCCATCCCTGGAATGGGGGTGGGGACTTTCGCTTGGTAGTTGTTTAGGGTTTTGTGTTCTTGTTAACAATGGCACATACACAGGAGTCGCTCCATACATTTTCGGCTGTCTCTATCATGTCGATGATAGTGAAGATAGGAAGGATGATTCCCATGATACCTACTGGTGCACCAATACCTGCCATAAGGGAGAGGGTGAGGAAATAGCAACCCATAGGTACGCCTGCATTACCTATTGCAGATATGACCGCTATAAGCAGCCACAGAAGCATGGTAGGAAGGTCGAGCGTCGTTCCTCCATTCTGCATCACAAAGAGGGAGGTGACAAGTATGAAGGCAGCGCATCCATTCATATTGATAGTGGTACATATAGGAAGTACGAAACGTGCCACCTGAGGCTTGACATTCAGGCGTTCCTCAGCCGACTGCATGGTTACAGGAAGCGTTGCCGCAGAACTCTTGGTAAAGAGAGCCATAAGAACGGCAGGCGACATTGCCTTGAGCACCTTGAGTGGATTAAGTCTGTTTGCTATAAGGAACAAAGGCAACACAATGAAGAATTGTATGAGGTTACCTCCAAGTATTACGGCTACATACTTACCCAATGAGCCAACTATGACTCCTGCCTCTACTTGTGCTGATAGTTGTGCGGCAAATGCTATAATACCAAGTGGCAATGCCCAGATAAGAGCCTTAATAAGTGTGAACAATACCTCCTGCAAACCGAAGATTACTTTGGTAAGTGCGTGTATGTTCTCACTCTTAGGAATGAAAGCCAACGTAAGTCCTATGGCAGCAGCAACAAGAAGAATGCTGAGTACATTACCCTTGACAAATGGTTCGATGACATTGTTAGGTATTACTCCGAGTATATGGTCATAATACGTTATCGTTCCAAGATTATCAGGCACATCCACCTGACTACTTGTGATGGTTTCAACTGGTAGATTATCTGGGCGAATGGCAATGTAAAGGATAAGTCCTACCATTGCGGCTGCAACAGTTGTAAGTAGTGTCCATGTTAGTGTGCGGAGGAATATCTTGCCTGTTTCTTTCTGGTCACCCAATGATGCGAGAGTCGTGATGACTGCCAAAGCTATAGTTGGTACCGCTACGAACTGGAACAGTCTTGTGTATGCTGATGCAAGAAATAGGAACAAACCATTCAACCAGTCAATATTCAACCATCCCAATAGTCCACCTACAACAAGAGCGGCGACCCATATTATGAGTTGACGCCCCTGAAATGATTTTTTGTTTTCTGTTGTTTTATCCATAATCATTATAAATATAAAAGAGCGAGCCTAAGAAGGCTCGCATGAGAAATTAGTTATTTATTTGCCAATAGTTTTATCTGTTGCTTAACATCTCTTTCCTCCAACTGAAGGAATCCCTGTTCGTGGTTATACTGCTGTCCATCGTTAAGAACCCATTCAAGGAACTGGTCGATGTCTGTATCAAGATTTGCATAAGTAAAGCCAATATGCTCAACAGGAATGGCATCAAAATGATGATGCTCAAGAATATCAAGAGTAGCATCAAGATTGTTGAGAGCCTCACCCTGCTCCTTCTTTACATTGAGAGGCAATACAGAGTAGTTCTTGCGAATATTGCGTGAATTAAGGTCATAGAGGAATGTGAGTGAAGAGAAAGTGACTGACGCAGGTTCTTCCTCAATAGCGTTAAGAAGATAATAGTCATCGCCTGCTACCTTGTTGCCCTTAACGTCATCCTTTGTACGTCCGAAATAAGCTGCGAGGGCTGGTGTCCAGCTTGTGCTGTGGCTACCTGTGAATACAGTAAGCTTGTCTGCCAACTTCTCCTTCTTGCTCTTGTATCCATCAATCTCGTCGTCATCGAATTCCTCATCAACGAAGAAGAGACGCTTCAAGTCCTTTGCAGACCATGTCTTGCGCTCGATGTCTGCCTTCAATGGATTAGCAGAAGAAGTGACTGGAAGCAAAGCATAACGTCCAACGAAAGTAACGTCTGTACCTTCTGCCTGAACATTAGTAAGCACGAGGTCTGCATCCTTAGCCTTACCAGATACAATCTGAATCTGTACATTTGGACGAACAGCCTTGTATGCCTCTACCCATTTCTCAACCAACGCACGACCTGCCTTGTTAGTCTTAACTGTGATAACTCCGTCGTTCTGTGCTGTGAATGCTGAAGCAACTACCGTGCTCAATGCAAGTGCTATAGTGAATATTATTTTCTTCATAATTGTCATGTTTAATTTTTCTGCTGCAAAGGTACGGAGTATTCTGCACATACGAAATCCCTAATGTGGGGTATTCTTATACCATGAATATGGTAGAGCAAGCCTCCCAGCCCCCGAAGGGGGAGAGGGCAATTAACAATTAATAATTAACAATTAACATTTGCTATCCAGAACAGATGGCATAGCTACAATTAACTTTGAATTTTGAATTATTAATTTTTAATTAAATTAAAGTCCCACACTCACATTCACATAGACATTACGACCTTTTTGTGGAATGTTACACCAGTCGGAATAAGTAGAATAACGATGGTCAAAGAGGTTCTCCACTCCAGCACGGAGAGAAAGCGAAGACTTACGGACAGAAAGAGTGTATTGAGCGTTGAGGTTAACAATAGTATAAGCCGCAGTCTCCGTCTCTCCATACTTTGGAGCATAATCTACTTGTCGTGAATTGCCTTTCACCTCCACCCTTGTCTGCAACTTGCCCCATAATGTGAAGTCAAGGCTTGAAGCGTATGCAAATGGTGAAATGAGTGGCAATGGGTCCTTGTCTGCATCACGTCCGACGGCATAGCTTGCCTTGCCGTACCATGAGAGCCAAGGGAGAACCTTCCACTGAGCAGAGAGTGAAGTGTTCACTATTGTTGCATGGTCAATGTTGCCATACACCTTTACACCTTCGGCGCCAACTGTCATGGCACTCAGACGATTCTCAAACTGACCGATGATGTAGTTGTAGAAGAAGAAAGCATTGGCATCAAGGTTGAGGGTGAAGCTTGTTGACGGATGCCAGTCAATGTTGCCATTCACCTCAATGGCACTCTCGTTCTTCAATCGTGGATTGCCTATATAGTCATACTGGTCGAACGTGTTGTTGAGATAATAGCCGTATGCTTCTGTGACTGTAGGAGCACGACTACCCCATCCTGCACCAATGTTGAATGTGTAATGGTTGATGGCTTTCTGATAACTGGCTGCAACCCTACCAATGGTCTGGTAATAGCTGTCCTTCATTCCCGGAAAGAACACTCTCAAAGCATGATAGCCCTCCTCGCTGTTCAACTTCTGCCATTGCTGTGCTATCTTGGCTGTAAATTTCAACGTCTGTGAATGAGGAAGTGACAGCGCATCGCTCAAGGCAACACCTGTGTTCAACGTACCTACATCTGGCCATGTGAGCATATACATAGGAGCAGCTCCTCCAGGGTACATGGTCATGTCGGCAAACAGACGGTTGTAGTAGAGGTCATAGTTGAACTGTATATCGTGAATACCCTTTGATGCTGAAATCAGACTGTACAATCCGCTTGTCCAACTTTTGCCAGGCATGTCCATGTGTATCTCTACGTCAGGACGTGTAGTGTCGTCCATGATGTGGGTGATATGATTGTAATAAACCTTTGTCTCCCATGAGTTGAGAACTGGATGCTGAAACAGTCGCTTGTACGAGAGAGAGGTGATGAAAGCCTCTGCCTTGCTTACGTCCATGTTGAGTGCAGGATAGCCCACATCCGATGCACGATCATAGATGAATGTTCCTTCTATTATATTGTTCTCCGAAAGACGAGTGCCAAGATTGGCAAAGGCATTTACCTTACTGAACTGAGAGAAGTCAACCTCCCTTCCTCCACCTTCCTTATAGTTGTCTGCGTGACGGTAGAATGCTCCTCCATTGATATAGAATTTATCAGATGAGTATGCAGCATCAGCACCATATACCTGTAAGTGGCCGTTAGCCTCATAGCCAGCAGAAGCATTGCCAGAGAAACGGTCGGCATCGAATCCCACCTTCCTTAGGCGGAGGTCAAGGCTACCACCTATGTTACCTGTTGATTGAGGATTACCGCTCAGTCCTGAGTTAAGACTTATGCTCTGGAGATTACCACTCTCCACGTACGAAGTAACAGGGTCCATCTTATCTGTACAAGCATAGAATATCTTCATGCCGTCGATGGTTGTGGAGACACGCTCCGTTGCCATGTTATTCACTACTGGCTCCCAAGCATACGAGCCACGACGCACAAGGTTCACGTGCGACAACTCTCCTATGTGCTCGTCGATGCTTGCCACCTGCCCCTTGATGGACCTCTTACGCCCCTCTGTACGACCAGACACGACCACCACCTCGTCAATAGCATGAGTCTGGTTAGCAATCGTGTCTGCAGGTAGATATGATAATAATGGTATTAATAGCAAGTTTGTCATAAGCGTTTAAGTGTAAACTTGTCACATACTACAACGTTACGTCCCAATAAAGTGAACTGAGACCATCCTTGAGGTCATCGCCACCGCCTACTACGTTGCCGTTTGCATCCTTTACCGTGAGGTGTATGCGCCACAAGCCCGTCATAGTGAGATTTATGATTCCCTTGTATGAACCATCTGGCTGACGTGTGAGCTTCACGTTGTCAGGTGATGTATGGTTTCCCATATCTGGCATACGTGGGTCAATCTCTACAGTGAATGTTTCAGCAGCAAGTGAGTAAGGAGTCGTTGCAGGAGTATTCTTCTTTGAGATGTATGCACTAATCTCGTTAGTGCCTGTTGCGAAGTCGATAGGATTTACGAGGCTGAGATAGTAAGTGTCGCTACCGATCTTGAAACTCTTGAGCCATTCCTGACCCTGTGGAAGTGCATCTACAGTAATGTCCTTGCTCTTTATACCACCTTCGCTGCCAAGTACACTTATGTCGTATGATATTGTCCATGAACCATTCTCGCTTGAATCCATGAGGTAAGAAACCCATCCGTGCTTAAGAGCGAGAGGTAAGTTTTCCAACTGACTTACAACGCCACCCACTGGTGTACTGTGGCTCATGTTCATCTTAGTCATGAACATAAGTGGAGTGATGTTACTTATCTCATAGTTCTTTACATAGTTACCAGTAGATTTCTTAGTAACAACGAAATAGACATCGTTATAACCCTTATGAAATGTACCAGTCTTAGTGTATGCAAACACGTTATACTTGTTATCTATCGTTGTAGAGAGTTCTGGTACAATCTTTACTGTCTGGAGGAACTTATACACCTGTAATGCCTCCTCTGCAGAACAGCAGTCAATATCTGCCCTCAAATCTATACCATCAATCTCTATTGTTCCGTTCTCATCATCGTTGCTATTACAAGAGACGAGACCGAATGTTGCTACAAACATGAACAAGCCTACGATAAGGCGAACAATCTTTTCAATCGAAGCATTCAAAATGCTTACCTCATTAAACAATAATACCTTTTCCATAACTAAGTAATTTTAAGTTTATACTGTTTTTTAATCCCTTTTTGATTTCGAGTGCAAAGGTACGGTGTTTATCTCTCGTACGAAATCCCCTTTGTGGGGTATTCTTATACCATGTTTATGTGGTTTAGTCTCTCTCATAGCCATCATTCACTTTTATGAATGGAGTGTTACACTATTAGTTCACAGGTATAAGCAACAAGTTGTAAATGACGGAACACAATTATTTCGGTGGTATAGTAATAATACGTAACGAACGAGTCAACACAATGCTGGCTCGTTCGTTTCATTAATAATGTAGAGAGTTGAACGTAAATAGTCTAAACTCTTTAAAACAGTTCTGACTTCTTACTTCAGTTTGTCAATAATCTTCTGGAAGTTGTTTGAGAGGAACTCAGACGCTGTCATCTTCACACCGCCTACGGTTACCTGACGCTGTGGCTCCTTGCTGTTGACGTCCATCTTCTTCAAAAGATCAATGCGGAACTTGGCAGCTCGAGTAACTACCTTACGCATCTTCTTGTCTTGTCCACAATTGTCTGCCATACCCTGAAGCAATGGGAGCATGTCGCGGGTGTTTGTCCATACTGCTCCGCCTGTTTTGATATCCTTCTCAAGATACTTGGCAAGGGTAGCATAGTCCTTACGATAGTTGGCAACAGCCACAAGTGTTACATCCTCAATATGGTCAATACCAACCACATTGTACTCTTTCATTTTCTTCTTGTATGCTTGGAACTTGTCCATGTCGAAGCTTTTGAATTCACGTCCCTCAAACTCGATGCTCTCACGTGCACCACGTCTCCACGCATCATCAAGGGCTGTGGCACTCTTCTCATCATAGTTGCTGAGTACAGTGGAACGAAGACGATAGACATCAAGGAACAACTGGTCGTCTGGGGTGAAGTCAGTACCAAGGAACAAGCGGTAGCTTTCCTCGTCAGCCACAATCTGTGCAGCAGTCTTACCTTCAAAGAGCGTCTCAACAACACGCTTCTTTTCGTTGCGCAAATATTTGTTATCCATCAGCTCAATATATTCATTGAGAAACGCCTTATCACGATTACCTTCCTTAAATTGCTTCTGATACCATGGCAATCCCTTCTCATCGTTGAGTAATTTATCTATTGCAGGAATAAACTTATTGAGTGGAGCCGAACCTACGTGAGTGGCACGAAGTGAACCATCACTATTCAGGATAAGGAATGTTGGATAGGCTGCAACATCATACTTCTTAGCAAGGTCAGGACCTTCTCCCTTCTCCATGTCCACCTTCCAGCATACGAACTTTGTGTTGAAATACTCGCCGGCTTCCTTCTGTGGGAATACGTCACGTGCCATAGCCTTACAAGGTCCACACCATGAGGTATAACAGTCAATGAACACAGGCTTTCCTTGCTCGGCAGACATGCTCAGAATCTCCTTGAAAGACTTGCCATCATTGAAATCTGTCTGTGCTGTGGCGTTCACACAACATAGTAGCGCACATACAGCCATGCACAACACACTATGCCAACGTTTATATAATGTATTATTCATAATTGTTTTGTTTTGAAAGATTATTATTCACTTGTTGGGAAGATAGGCATAGGTGAACGAGGTCCCATACCAATGACGAGGTTGCTAATGATACTTGGTGTACAACGACGTATGAAACCTATCTTGCCACTACCTGTTACGGTGCGGTAAGCCTCAACTGTAGGTATTCCTCCAACAAGATCATCAAAGAACCACAACTTGTATGTGTCACCCTCCTGACTACCCACGATAAGGTTATCGTAATTAAGTTGCTTGTCTCCAAACATAAGTGACAACCACTGGTTAGTTACGAAGTCAACAGGCTCGTTTACCCCTGGAAGTTGTACCTCAACTTCAGCATCAGAATCTATACCATAAGCATAGAGTTTGCGTCCATCAATGGCATAGATATATGATGCGCTACCACCGCATGCACTCACAATGGTAGCCTTGGAAATGTGAAGACCAGCATCAAGCTTGCGAATCTCATTCAAACTTGCCATCTTACCATTAATGATATGCAAGTATCTATTGCCTTCATTGTCCTGAGTAAGAAACCATACAGTTTCAACCGTACCCTTACGTGTGATACCACTGGCAATGCAATCCTGTGTGGCAGTAGAATCACATGAGAGATCAGTCACGTTCACCACACTCTTGTCAATGTTACGCACGCCATGAAGGGTATTACTCCAGAATGCCATGCCACGCTGTCCACCAGACAACATCTGTATGTGCTTAGTAACATTATCCTCAACAACAGGCAGGCGGAACTTACCTGTAGAGAGAGATGTCGCACCAGTCATAGCTATTGCACTTACACCATTCCTTGACATAAGGAATCCGTAGCCATTACCATTGCACATATTGTAATATTTGTCATCGTTTTCCTCACCAGCATAACAAATGCTCCTTGTATCGAATATTTGCTTCATATCCTCTGTACGGAATGCACGATAGTCTGCAGAAGTGAATATGTTGAGCATATTAGTCATCTCCATCTCGTTGTTATCTGGATTGACATAGTTTTGCTGATACACCATGGCAAGTGACACTGGTGTACCCTTTAAAGGAGCACCAAGAATCTTAGTTAGCAGATTAGACGAAAGACCGTTTGTTGTCACAAGGTCGAGGTCAGTATTGCCATCAACAGTCTCCTTAAGTACATAGAATCCATCGGAGAACTCAGTTGACACATTGAGGTTTGTACGTGCATACTGAGCAAGTCCTGTTGATTTAACCTTAACCTCAAGAGCCACTACATATACACCAGATGAAAGGTTTACCTCGTAGTTGAGGTTACGCTCTCTACCTATCACAGTCTGACGGAATCCGCCTTCTGAATGACTCTTGTCAACATACAGATACCATGTGTATTGCAAATCAGAATCATCATATCCTGACTTGATTTCAGGTGTTATCGTAAGAATGTTACCTGCATACGATACAACAGATTGCTCTTCCATATTGCCAATGGTAATTGCAGGAACACTGTCAGGATTACCCAAAGAGCTTTTGTCATCGTAGCAGCATGCAAGAAACAGAGGAGCAAGTACGACGGTAAACAACTTTGCCATCCTTCTTGCCAGTTCTTTATGTTTATTTATAATGATATTCATATCTTACCGTTTAATAGTTATACACTCGGCGAATCATAATTCAGGACGACTTGGTGTGAAACTAACAACCGTGCTATCCTCTTCACGCCATACATCCTCACCCTTTGCTTGACGTGCAGCATTTTCCTCTGCAAGACGTTTGGTAAATATCTGAGCCATATATGACAGATAGTCCTTGTCCTGACTATATTTCTCCTGAATGAATTCATCGCTCCATGGCTTACCACTCCAGTCTATCATTAACTGATATTTCGTGTTGCCATAGTTGCCAAATATTGTATTAAGTCCACAGGCATCCCATACAGAAGGCTTAGACAAGCGGTCTGTAAAAGAGATAGTGCGTGTCTGCATCATCGTGAATCCATTCTTAAAGTTATGGTTCTCTTTGAAACGAATCTTCAGTACAACGTTCTTTGCCTGAAGATTAGTACTACGAAGCAATACAACAGGTACAAGGAATGTGCTTTCGCCAGCCTTCACTACCTGTATGCGCTGTGCCTCCTGAGAGTCAAAAGCAACATAATCAACACCTGCGACGGCATTGTCAGCATCCTTAACCTCTACTTGTTCGAGTGCATACTCACGATCGTAATCCATAACGAAGCCTACTGTCTTTGCTTGAATCCATACCGTGTCACCCTGTATAGAACCATGTGTCTTGAAGTTATAGAGCAAAGGTGTCTCAACAATAGTTGGTGTCTTTTCCAAACTCTCGTTCTGATAGTCTGTGCCTTTACTATCGACAAAACGGAAGTTCAGGTAACAGTCCGCATTTGAATATGGCTCCAGTTCCTTCTCACATGAGGTGGCACCAGCAAGAGTTATGACTGCCAATGCCATATATTTTATTGTATTCATGTCACTACCTTCTATTAAATGTTACATTAAAGTGATGGGTCGTACTCGGTCTCTGGGAGAGGTATGATGTACGTATTCTCATCAGCGGGTGTTTTGAACCACTTGATTGATTTCTCACCAAGACGCTTGTATGTATAGAACATCTGACCCTCACCATAGAACTCACGACGATACTCATTCTCTATCCATGTATGCACTTCATCAAGACTCTTGAATGGAACTATGGTAGCCACATTGTGTGATATCATGTATTCTGTATAGAGACGGTTTATCTCTTTAAGGTCTGTTGATGTCTCCATTGCAACAAGATACATCTCTGATGTACGAAGCATTGGTATCAACTGATAGTACAATTCAAGATTAGGCAGCTTTTCATCATAGCAATAACGGAGGAATCCACACCAGAAATAGCCTGACTCATCTTTCAAACGCTGATTCCACAAGTTGGCATAGCGGTTGTGACTCTCGATATTTTCGCCTTCAAAGAGTTCAGAAAGCATTTCATTGCTGATAGCTAATTTATTTTCATCATACGAAGCAACAACGTTATCCGCATTATCCGTAAAGTAAGCAACAGCATAAGTCTTGATTTCGTACTCACTAATTGAGAAATAACACTCGTTAGGACATGTTGTATAACCTAACTTATAGTCATTTTGACCACTTAGTGGACACACAGCTGTGCCATTAGGCAGTTTTGCCTCAATAAGGCTACGTGCTATAGTGAGCGCTGTCTCTGCGTCACCTGTGTAGAGTGACATACGAGCATGAAGCGCACGTACTGCCCAGTAATTAAGACGCATCTGACGATACATAAGGAAATCATTCTTCTCATATTCTTCATCAGTTGCGTATGTACGCTTAAATGGATATATAGTCGCTGGGTCGCTGTCTTTCAATAGTTCCTCCGCACGAGCAATATCATTCTTGAGTTTTTCCGCATATTCACTAAATGTGTAGTAACGTGGAATCTCATTAATGCTGGTAGCTTCAGAATATGGCAATTTAACCTGCTTTTGACCGCCATTTGGCATCTGTCCAAACAGACGAAGAATGTCGAGTTGACAATATGCACGTATAGCATAGGCTTCACCAAGTACGACATCATGCACTCGTTGTTCCCTGAAAACACCTGTATTACCCTCACCGTTCTTGATAATCAAGTTGGCTTGAGATATTGTCTTGAAGAGTGATGTATATATGCTATTGATTGTAGATTTAGCATTGTCAGTAGTGTAGTCGTGACGACTCAGATCACGCTCACCATAACGTGTGGTATTTGGATTGATGCGCCATAGGTTTGCGAGATTCTCCACACTTGTCAATGTGAGACGCAATCCATAGGCATCTTGTCCTGCCATCTGCATATAGCAGCCTATGAGTGCATCCTTAAAGCCTTTCTCTGTTGAGAATTGGTCTTTCTCCTTTTGTTCAGTATCAGGACGCACATCGAGCCAGTCATTGCATGAAGCAAGGAACATAGGCGTAAGAAGCAATGTCACACAAGCCACCCGACTTACAGCCTTTATATGTATTCTTATATTGATATTCATAATGATTTATAATTATCGTTTGTTAAAACAATAGTTTCATGCTACACTGTATATTACGTGAATAAGGATAGTTGATACCTCTTTCCTGTTTAATGCTTCCCCAATGAATAAGGTCACTGGCATTGAGCGCAAATGTAGCAGACTGCATACCCGTAGTACGTCTTAGCCATTCACTGTCCCAACGATACTGAAGGCTTGCAGATGAGAGTTCAAGTACATTGTCTTTCATCACAAAACGTGAAGTAGCACGTGTTGCATTTTCTTCATATCCCTTAAAGAAAGTTACATCACCTGGTTTCATCCAACGGTCTGTGAGGGCACGACGGTCAACATTCTGGCTCTTGAGAGCATTGATTGACACTTCGACCTTGTCACGAAGCGTGCTATTGTATGTATAGCCACCCCAATAATAAGAGAAGGTAAAGTTGAGTGTCCAGTTCTTGTAACGTATAACATTACCTATATTTCCACGATACTTAGGATCTGCTTGTCCACAGAACACTTTGTCGCTTGGACGCCAAGAATCTGTGACATTACCATTGCGGTCAACGTAGATTTCCTTTCCTGATGATGGGTCAATGCCAAGTGACTTTACAGCATACAAAGCATTTACTGGCATTCCCTCATAGAAGAGGTTTGCAACTTCAACGTTCTGCTCAAGATAAGCATCTGTCTGTGCCTTTACTGCATCTGACAGTTTAGTAATCCAGTTGCGGTTATAAACAATCTGACCTGTCATCATCCATGTAAATCCTTTGTTGACATCTCGTATAGGATAACCACTGAGTGACATTTCCCATCCTCTGTTCTTTACCTCACCCACGTTGGCAATGTAACTATTGATACCCATGCTCGCTGGGAGATCCATGGTAGATAGCAGATTAGACGTTTTCTTGTCGTAGTAGTTGAACTCTCCCTTAAGACGACCATTGAGCATTGCAAACTCAAGTCCTAAGTTTGTTTCACGAGTTGTCTGCCATGTAAGCTTTGAATTACCCCATGCTGTAAGGGTTGAACCAGTCCAGTTCATATACTTGTTACTTGTGACAGACTTATACACCGTACTTGCACCAGAGCCACTACCAGCCTGTGTACCAACTTCACCAATAGAAGCCTTAAGACGCAAAACGCTAAGAACCGGGTTTTCCTTGAACCAGTTATTGTTATGTACGTTCCATCCAATACCTGTTGACCAGAATGGTGCCCATTTCTTATCGCTTCCAAATGTAGAGCTGCCATCCACACGATATGAAAGGTCAACATAGTAGCGAGTGTTGTATGTATAGTTTACATTGGTTGTAAGACCTATACGACGAGTCTTACTCTTCGTACCTGAAGGACTGCCATTCTTATAGTACTGACGTGCATTGCCGAGGAACGGATTATCGCTATCAGAAATACCTTCACCCGTAAATGAATATGAAAGGTTGTCACGTGAAGATATGTTATAGTCAGCACCTACGTACAACTGGTGCTTGTCAGCAAAGACATGACTATATGCCAACGTTGCATTGCCATCATAGCTGTAGCCTTTACCTGTTCCATATCTGTATAGTCCACGACGCAAGAAGCCTTCGTCATCCTGATACTCATTGTAATGACCATAACTGTTAGTAGTGAAATATGAATGTTCGGCAGGAAGGAAGTAGTCACTACTGTTACTGAGTTTGCTAATACCGAACTGTCCACGTAAAGTGAGGTCAGGTATTATGTGCCACTCAATGGCAAAGTTGTTTGTCAAGGTTTCATGTTCAGCCTTGTCCCTTGTGTTGAGTTCAGCATCATATAGAGGATTTGCACGACCTGAACCCTGTGAAGAACCAAGGAAATGTTCAAACTGCTGACGTATGTTGCCATCCTCGTCATAAGGAATGTCATAAGGCTGAAGTGAAACATACTGGCTGTAGCTACCATAGTTACTCTCTTGTGAGTTGACAAGTCCGAGAGTGGTGTAATTCTTGAACGTAATGTTCTTCAGCATATAAACGAGCTGAATACTACCGTTAAACGAACGGCGGTATGAATTCTTCATAGCACCCTCAGTATCTTTGTAATTAGCACTTGCAGCCCAACGGAATTGGTCACTACCACCTTCAAGACGTATGTTATAGTGTGAACCTACGCCTGTGCGCACAGGCTGCTTGAGCCAGTCGGTAGTTGCACCGCTGAGCACATTGCGAAGTTTCGTATTATAATGTTCTTGGAAGTTGAAATCGTTTGGTACGTAATCATCGGAATAGAGTCCAAGAGAGTTTTCAAGTTCAAGCTTTTCCTTAGCATTCAAGTAATCATAGCTTGTAAGGTCTGGAGCTTCTATGTCAAGACCCACCTCTGCTTGTATACGAAGTTTACCAGCTTCAGGCTGACGTGTGGTAATAACGATGACACCGTTTGAACCACGCGAACCATATATGGCAGTAGCAGATGCATCCTTGAGTATGTTTATGCTCTCAATCTCCTCATCATTGTAGTCCATGAGTTTTTCGAGCGACATCTCGAACCCATCAATAATAATTAGCGGAGTATTAACGGAGTTACCTGTTGAACTATTGAATTCAGCCACGCTCATTGGAAGACTCGAATTACCACGTATATTAATTTGTGGAAGGTTGTTAGGGTTACTTCCTGCAAGATTGTTCACTTGGAAATTAAGCGAAGCATCGATTGTCTTGATTGTTTGAAGGAGGTTCTGTCCACGGTGAAGCTCAAGATCTACCTTGTCAATGGTCGTCACAGAACCTGTATAGCTTTCCTTGGCTTTCTTGAAGATACCGGTAACCACAACATCATTGAGTTGCACGTTACCACTCATCGTGATATCACGCTTAACATCTGATGTGCCATTTGCAAGTGTGAACTGTTGGCTTTCCATGCCGACATAGCTGAGTTTGATGACACACTGTGACGTAGGAATGTTCAATGTGTAGAAACCGTTTGCATCAGTCACTGTACCTGCACTACCATCAATGATACCGACAGGTACTCCAATGAGCGGTTCACCATGTTCATCACGTACATAACCACTTAGTTTACGGGTATTTGTACCGTCCTGCAGGTCATGTACAGTAGCATGATTCGTCCGCAGTGGTACTCCTACGGCACTTACGTTTGTCGTCATACTGACTAACGCAACAGGTAGGAGTAATTTCAGTACTGTAGTTCGTTTACTCATACTTTTTCTTTTAAGTTCATAAAAATATTCTTTCGCGTTTTATTTTTCGGTGCAAATATAACAAGCGTATAACAAATCACTTTAATTATTACGGCAAAATATATTAAATTGCTATAAAACGTACCATTTTTGTATTTTTTTTTAATATTCTCCCTTATTTATTTACCATTCAACATCACATAGACACAAAGAATTCATCATATTTCCGTTCTGCATTAGTTCTGCCACAGACGATTTTCTATTTCGCCCTTTATTCTATTTTCCCCATGTGTTACGTTGGTTTACAATGGATTTCCTAACCACGTTTGTTCTTCATTATATCCACTATCACGCCTTCTGTATGTACCATGCCAGGAGAAGCGATAAGTCCCATGTGGCGCATGGTGTCTTCTGGCGTTCTGCCATTTATTCCATGTTTGCTTTCTATGGTTATGCCATCGAGTGCAAAGGCTACGGAGCGATAGGCAGCATCAACAGCAACGACACCCTTCATGGTACAACCATGATTGCCACCATCACATATCATGCCTGTTATACTTGATGCCATATTCTGAATGGTCAATGTCAATGCCTTGTACGTACCGCCTTTCAGATAAGCCAGTCCGCATGCCATGCCCGTACCTGCTGCTATGGCGCATCCGCAAAAAGCAGATAGTCTGCCTGAGTATTCCTTAATGTACATACACACCAAGTAACTGAGGGCTGTGGCACGCAACAACTGTTCTTCCGTATATCCATTCACCTGCTGTGATGCATATAGTGGTAAAGTTGCAATTAAACCGTGTGCTCCACTACCCGTTATGCTCATCGCTGGATGTGAAAGTCCCAGGACTCTTGCCTCTATTGCACCATTGCAGAGAAGTGAAGCCGACTGTTGCTCGTCGTCGGATATCATGCGCTCACCATTTCTCTCGTAAAGATAATGGGCAAATGTTGTGCGTCGGTTCTTGATACCCTGCTCAAAGAGTCCAAGATTGACGCTGTATGCCTGACTGATGAATCGGATTTCTTCTATCGGTACGCTTTGTACATAGCGAAGAAGCTGACGCAGAGTGTATCGGTGTATGATAGGAATATGGGCATCATCAGTTGAATCGTCCTCTGACACCTTATCAAGAATAGTCACGCCGTTCTTTATTATTTGCGTGACATTAGTGTGAGTATCTTGTATGGTGACACTTGCCGTACCTTCTGTTGTGGCAATCTCTACCCTTATATATATACGACTGCTGACCTCACCGAGTTCTACCTTTACCTTTCTCGAACCAATCAATGCCTTTGCCTCACGGTTATGCCGAAACCTGACACCGTCCAGGCTTTCAAGTCCCTTACTTGCATCTGCAACTATATATCCAAGGGCGGCAGCATGTTCATTGCCCACCTCCTGGCTGTTAGGAATGCCACAGGTGAAAGCGTTCTTGTACATCCCGCTGTTGAGCACAACTCTCAATGACTTCAGTTCACCACTCACATATTCCTTGGCAGTAGCAACCGCAAAGGCTATTGCCCCAGGTTCCGTCACTCCAAGTGCGGGACGCATATCATCATATATCAGTCTTGTTAATTCTCTCATAATTCTGTTTTTTTATCATTATAAACATTACCACGAACAGTACCCACGGATAGAAAGCTGTAAGAAACACATCCGTAGCTTGAATGTTCACTCCACAAGCCGATGCCTCTATTCCTTTACGCAGCAGAAGGACACATCCCCCATAAGGCAATATGAACGGAAACGTACAGATGATGGTTGCAAGCAATGTGGCACGTCTATACGGATGTAGATGATGCTGTCTGCCTATACTGTTTACAAATGGTGCAATACATATATTAGCTATGGTATTGACGGCAGCAATAAGTATTCCTGCCAATGACACAAGAGTGAAGATAGCCAGTTCTGCACTTTGTGCCGAATGAATAAACTTGACATTCATCCACTCTATGATACGTTCCATACATCCGCTTCGGATTATCACTCCAGACAGCGACACGACGACCATCAAAAGTATGCAGATACTTGCCATACCTGAGATTCCGTCTGCCACACTACCACTTATGCCATCGTTGTTTATGCTGACAATGTCATCCAAAGTGAACAAATCAAGTATATAACCTATGACCACTGCCAATATAATGCCTGCAAAAATGGAAATAAATATATTAACATGGCGTAAAGAAAGTAGTATGACGACGAAAGTAGGTATGAGTAATGCAAGTCCCTGCGGATATGTATCTTTAGTATTGATATCCGTTGCCGTTGTAGTGTTGTCTGCTATTGAGCCAACAATGATGAATGCCAATATGGTTATGAATACTGCAACGAGTACGAATGGAAGCCTGTCCTTCACCGTTCCTCCCACATCTGCCACCTTGCCGGCATCTTCGTATTCCTGTGTCGAGGCAGCAATGACTGCGGTATCGGAAACTGGTGCTATACTGTCGCCAAGAGATGCACCTGAAAGTATTGCTCCACCTAACAATGCAGGATGTGCACCAAGTGCTATGCCTGCAGGGAAGAGCGTCAGACTCATCGCACTTATTGTTCCGAAGCCTGAGCCTGTACTTATGGCAAACAAGCCCGAGAACAGAAACACCACCACCGTGAATGCTGTTGAACCCATGTTAATCTTTCCTGCTGCCCACACAAGTCCTTCGACTATGTGCCCTTCTTTCAGGATACAGCCATACACTCCCACCATAAGCCATAGGAGTGTGGCTGTGGTAGCTGTCTTGCTACCGAAAAACTCAAAAATGACATTCCAATATTCGTCCTTATCCTCTGCCAGGATGGCACCTATGATAATGGCTATGATGCCAACACCAATCAGTAGATTGATATCAACGGCTTCAACCAAGGACAGACCGATGGCAGCAACGACAAAGATGCCGAACGGCACGAGAGACAGGAATGTATTATTCTTCATTTTTATGTGCGTTATGAATTATACATTAAATTGAGGGCTGGCATCTTGCGCAGATACCAACCCTCGCATGGATAAAAAACAGAATGTGTGTTTACGAACAATTAATATTTACTATAATCCAATTAATATCCAGGGTTCTGAGCGATACCGAGATCCTCGCCTGAGAGACCAGTTGGTATTGGCTGACGATAGTGCTTACCACGAACATTGTTGTACTTAGCACGGAGGTGGTTGTGTACCTTTGTGAAGTATGCAGCCTGATCGTCTGTGTATGTCTGTCCTAGACTTGTCTGCCAGTCGTCAGCAAAGTGCTTGTATGATGATACCTTCTTTACTGATGAGATGAGGTCTTTCCAACGATATGAGTTGAAGACAGAGAACTGCTCGTATGTGAACTCATAATCCCATTCACGCTTGATATCATTGAGTGTTGGAGAGCTTACGCTTGCGATGCCTGCACGCTGACGGAGCTTATTGAATGGTTCTGCAGCCTCGCTGTTGCGACCCAACTGAACGAGTGCCTCAGCCTTGATGAGGAGTACCTCTGCATAGCGGATCTCGATACGGTCAACTGAGTTCTGAGTAATCTCAAGGTTCTCAGAGTTCTCGTAGCTCTGGTCAACACCCTTACCATTCACTGGAGTATATACTGGTGAGTAGTAGTGATATGTGAGACCGTCCTCTGGATTCTTGACTTCAGTTAAGTATGTCTCAGCAAGACGCTTGTCGTTTGGCTGCTCAGCCTTCCAGTCATCGTAGAGGTTATCGTCAGCCACCTCAGTGTGGTTCTGCTTATAGCCTCTGCCGTTCTCACCATTGAGGAATGGGAATGTCCATGAGCAGTGTGTCTGGTGGTTACCTTGAGCATCTGACTTATCACCGTCATGAGCGATAGTGAAGAGGTGCTCGTTTGTGCCGCGCTTGTTGCTCTCGTAATCACGTCCATAGAGCTTGCTGAAATCAGAGTCGAGTGCAAGCTTGCCGCTGTTGATTACCTTATTGGCATACTCGATAGCCTTCTCAAGACGTGATGGGGTTGTAGTAAATGCAGGGTCTGTCTGTGTTGTAGCAATTGCAGCAACCTCTGACTCTGAGAGTGGGTTGTCACCCCATACGAGGTATGCACGTGCGAGGATACCCTGTGCTGCCTGCTTTGATGGTACGCGTGGGTCACCATTATAGTCCTTGAGAAGTGACTCTGCATCTGTGAGGTCGCTCACGATCTGTGCAAATACTTCATCGATAGACTTACGCTCTGTTGTGCTTCCACCAGCCTCTGTGAATACTGGCACTTCGCCCCAAAGCTGTACGAGCTTGAGATATGCAAGACCACGGAGGAACTTAGCTTTACCAACAGCTGCATCGTAACCGCTCTGGCTAACCTTGCCAAGTGCACGTGAGTTAGTGATTGTTGTAATTGCATTATTTGCCTGTGCTATACCGAGGAAGAGGTGATTGAATATCTTAACCTGATACCATGTTGTTGGTTCCTGCTCAAAACGGCTGTTTACAGGGCCAGGCTCACCTTCTTCTCCCTCAAAGGAAATAAGCTTGTTTGAGTTCAACTCTATGATGAATGAGAATGATGAACTGAGTGGCTGCCAATGGCTGTAAACACCATTTACGAGTGCTACCGCACTTGCATCGTCCTCTACTACGTTTGTCTCGTCAATTACATTTGTACTGTCATTTTCGTTATTGTCATCGCTGGAGCATGAGCTGAGTCCACCGAGAATAGTTGAAGCAGCGATTGCTGCGATAAATAGATTCTTTTTCATAATCCGTTCCTTTCTTTAAGTTAGCATAAATAATATGCCGTGTTATTATTTATTAGTTGTGTTGTCTCTTGATTTCGAGTGCAAAGGTACAGGGTTTCATGCTCCCATGAAATCCCTATGATTTGGTATATTGATACCATGTTTGTGTGATAATGGATTACGCGCCGTCAGACGAAGCATCCAAACCCGACAGCCTTCATCTATTATGTAACAATGAGTTAAGCCACCGTTTCATTCATAAATATTAATACCAATCTTTGCAAAAAAGTATTTGATATTTTGTAGTTAAATACATTATTCGTACATTTGCCACGTAAACAAACGATTAATGAAATGAATAAGTACAATGAAGTCATAGACAATATCCGTAAGGTAGCAAAACAGACTTTGCCACCAAAGGGACATGTGTACTTGTATGGTTCAAGAGCAAGAGGAGATGCCAACAAGGATTCCGATTGGGATCTTCTGGTGATACTTGACAAGTCACGAATCGAACAAGACGACTATGACAATGTGACTTATCCACTTACAGCACTTGGCTGGACTATGGGTGAAATGATAATACCTGTTATTTACACAAAAAAGGAATGGGACGACAATTCTTTCACTCCTTTTTATAAGAATGTTGAACAAGACGGAATACTATTAGTTTGATATTACTCCTATATTACCACTTGCAAAGACATTCCTCGAAAAAACTAAAGATATTCTTAAGGAATAACTATGACCTTCTGAAGTCTGCCAGCAGATATATATCTGAATTACGTAGGATATATATCTTACGCTCGTCTGATATATATCCTAATGCTGTCAGATATATATCTTTTTCAATACAAATATTATAGTTGATTTTCAGACATTTCTAATCCACACTTACTTTATCCGTTTATCACCTGTTTAACGTCTGTTAAACGGTTGTTAAACGGTTGTTAAACGGTTGTTAAACGCCTCGGATGACAGTCCTGCCTACAGAAAAAATAATGTTTGCCCAACGTAAATTCTCTGTTTGTTCTGCGTGAATTCTATAAATTGCCCCGTGGTACAGTCGTACCGCCCCGTGGTACGGTAATACCACGGCGTGGTACGACTGTACCACGGCGTGATTTCAAGAATTGTTGCACGTCGATCATAGAATTATCGTGCTTGATGTAAAGAATTGTTCCGCAATAACGAAATAAATGTTCAGAAACTTCATGGATTTTATCCTTAAAAACAATAATGCGGATTATGATGGTTCATAATCCGCATTATTGTTTTATACTTTTTATCTCTTGTGCGATAATATGTCAAGTAGCTCGGAATATTTCAGAATTGGTATTCCTTCATGCTGTTTTAAGTCGGTAAGGTCACGGTCGCCACTGACAATGTAATCGACAGGAACACTTTCTGCCATTGAAAGAAGGTAAAGGTCTTTTGGATCACGAATGTCAGATTTTGCATCAACGGTTATTTCCGTAAACAAGCAGATATCATAGATCATTTCGAAGAAGTAGTAACGGGTTTCATTAGAAATGAGTTTGTCAAACTTCTTACGTGCTATGACTCCTTTGATTTCGTCTATTAGCTGTTCGCAGACATATATCTGAATGTCATTTCGACACAAAACATCAGCAAGTGACGAAAGTCGCTTGCCAATCATGAATGAAATCCATAGATTTGTGTCAAATAAAACTTTCATAGCCCATTCCTATATGCATTGATTTCAGCCTGAATTTCTTCGTCTGTCATCTGTGATGTAGATTGGCATGAATTGATGAATCGCTCAACTGATGTTTGACGACGACGCATAGTCCAACCCATGCGCTGAGCAAGTGTCTCAATGAGAGCGGCATCCTGTGTAGGAATTGATAGTACGAGTTCCTCCATAATTCTATATTTTTGATTGTTACGTTGGCAAAGATAAGCATAATACTGCTAATACGAATAACAATCCTCAAAAATTATACATTTGAATATAATTATCAGCACACTGCTGTCCAAAGAAATTTTCTTTGGACAGCAGTGAATTATAAGCTATAATGTGAGGTTGACACCGAATGTGAATGTGCGTGCCGATGGATAGGCTCCGCTGTCTGTTCCACTGCTCACCTCTGGGTCGTATCCCTTGTAAGGCGAGATTGTGAAGAGGTTGGAAGCCGTGGCATACACCCTGATGCCGAATGGTACTGACTTAGGCAGACGTGGACGATAGCCGATGGTCACGTTGCGCAGTTTGAGATAAGACGCTGACTGCACATAGCGGTCATCAATATATGAGAACGGACGTGTGTTAGTGGCAAGTGCAAGTGTGTTGCCACCATTCTCAGGAGTCCAGCTGTTGAGTACAGTCGTAAGCACATTGTACGAATCGCCAGTAAGTTCAAGTCGGCGTCCGAGCGCATTGTATAGTTCCGCTCCATGGCTACCAGCAAATGAGAGTGAGAAGTCGAAGTCGCATACCTGCAACTGAGTTGAGAATCCGTAAGTAAAGTCTGGCTGTATGCTTCCGAGTACAACACGGTCGTTGCCGTCAATCTTGCCGTCGCCATTGACATCCACATACTTCAAGTCACCAGCCTTAGATGTCTGTCCGTTGACAAGAGGAAGCTTGCTAACGTCCTCACCGCTCTGCACAATACCATCGAACTTCAGTCCGTAGAAAGAACCGAGTGACTCTCCCTTGCGAAGTATAGTCTGATTGTCTGAGCCCATAAGCACATTGTCCGTCTTACCCATATCCGTGATGGTGTTCTTGTTGTATGCTATATTGGCAGAAGCCGTCCACGTCAAGCGACGACGCTTGAGTAACGTACCGTTGACAGCAAACTCCACTCCCTTGTTCTCTACATTACCCACATTCTGATATTGAGTTGTAACACCAGAAGCGAATCCCATTGGTACCTCAAGCAGAAGGTCGTAAGTCTTCTTGTAATATGCATCCAACACAAAGTCAAGACGACCGTGGAAAAGACCGAGGTCAATGCCAAGATTGTATGATGCCGTCTTCTCCCATTTCAACTGGTCGTTACTTGTGGTCTTCTTGGAATAAGATGATGAGCCTGCGTATGAGCCTGTGGCATAAGCTGTCTTATACACATAATCAGGAATGTTTTGATTACCTACTACACCACCAGTAAGACGAACCTTCAGATAGTCTATTTTATTCACCTTGGCAAGGAAAGCTTCCCTGTCAACGTTCCATGAGATACCGAGCGAAGGAAAGTATTCCCAACGATGATTCTCTGCCAATCGAGTAGAATGATCAGCACGGAAAGTAGCAGTAGCATTGTAGCGGTTGAGCAGAGAGTAGTTCACACGTGCAATGACACTATTCAGTTCATAATCTGTTCTACCTGTCTGAGGTACATGAATTTCTTTACCATCACCGAGGTTGTTATGCTTTAGGGACTCGTTAGTAAAACTGTTTGTCTTGATGCTACTAAACGTTGATGTCGTATTTTCCTTTGTGTAACCCACCATAGCATCCACATGGTGATTGTCGTTTATATCCTTATTATATGTAAGCGTATATTCCTGTTGCCAAGAATCACTTTGACGGTTACCTACGCCTCCAATACCTTTAACAAGAAGACCAATAGACGTATATGCACCAGAGAAGTAGTTCTGCGTAAGCTTCTCGCTATTGAGACCGACAGCAGCCTTGAAAGTGAAGTCACCAATCTTGTACGTTGTCCAGATGTTGGAAAGAAGGTAGTTGTTGATATTCTCAGCCACACTCTCCTCTACATCATACACAGGGTTGGACGAGTGGTCGCTTATGGCAAGGTAACCATACTCGTATGGATTATTGAAGTTGTATGAACCATCAGCATTATACACAGATACTACAGGTGGCATAAGCAACGCATACACAAAACTATTGGTAATGCCTTCAGAGAAAGGTGATGAGTTGAACACCTGCTCCTCAGTAGTGGTGAGACCTTCCTGCTTGCTCCTGCCGTATGTGGCATTGACTCCGAATTTCAGTCCCTTCTGCAGTTCCCACTCAAGGTTGGTGTGGAAGTTGTAACGCTGAAAATTAGAATTGAGAATGATACCGTCTTGGTCAGTATAGTTGGCAGAGAAGGCATAGCGGCTTTTGTCCGTGCCGCCATTGATGGATAACTCATGACTTTGCTGTATGGCTGTACGCAACATTGCATCCTGCCAGTCCGTACCTTTGCCAAGCGAAGCAATCTGTTCATCCGTGTATCCACCCTTATTATTGAAATAATCCTTCTGGAACTGTGCCCACTGCGAAGCATTGAGCAAGTCAAGCTTCTTGGTAATCGTGCTTGCACCAATATTGTAGCCATAGCTGACGTGCGCCTTCTTATCGCCTTGTGTACCCTTCTTTGTAGTGATAAGCACAACACCATTTGCACCACGTGAACCATAGATGGCAGTTGCACTCACATCTTTCAGTATCTCGATGCTCTCGATGTCGTTAGGGTTGATTGTTGCCAAAGGATTGAGATTACTCTCAATTGCACCAAGCCCAGTACCATTCAACGATTCATCCTTGAAATAGATGAAGCCATCCACCACGTACAAAGGCTCGTTACTTGCATTCACGGAGTTACCTCCACGTATGCGGATGCTACTCTCTGCACCAGGCTGACCGCTTGCTGCCGTGACGTTAAGACCAGCCACCTGTCCGCTCAATGCACCATCAAGAGTAGCGGACGTGCTGTTCTCAAACACGTCAGCCTTGATAGACACGACCGAACCCGTCAACTGTGTACGGCTCTGAGTTCCATAACCCACAACCACAACATCGTTCATCAAGTTACGGTTCTCCGTCAGCTTAACCTCTATCTCTTCCTCGTCATCATACACAGTAACGTCCTGCTTCTTATATCCAGTGAACGTGATGCTCAACTTGACTGGCAGTTTGTTCACATTAATTGAGAACTCGCCATCGAAGTTAGTCACCACGCCCTTGGCATCACCGTACTTTACGGTTGCACCTATAATAGTTTCACCTGTTGCAGCGTCTTTCACCACACCATTTATTGTCTGCCCGACAGCTGTCAGGAATGATATGGCACTCAGTGCCACCGTTGTAATAAATCTGTTTCTTTCCATGTCTTCGTACTTGTTTTGTTTATCATCATTCCTCTCTTCATTAGTCACCCTCCCCATAGAGGGGGAGGGATGGGGAGAGGGTCTTCTTTTCTTTTTGGCTGCAAAGGTACTGCCTTTTCTTCTTCTCCGAAATCCCTTTTGTGGGGTATATACATACCATAAACATGGGATTAAGAGACAAAACGCACTGTTACACCATGTATAGTAGAAATATTTTCTAAAAATATGTGATATTATTGGGAGAAAATGCTGATAACACTAACTTTGCACCCGAAATAACAACACAAAGTATAAAGAATATGGCAGAAAGACAGATTATATTAGCAGACAACCAAGATATCACAAGGATTGGTATCAGAAGCATCGTCCGCAACGCTATGCCAGAAGTGAAGGTGGTTGAGGTAGCAAAGCGTTCCGAACTCATCAGCGCACTGAAGGAAATACCAGAGTCTGTAGTCGTGATTGACTACACATGCTTTGACCTTGGCAGTAGTGACGAACTGCTCAACCTGAGCCAGCGTTTCTCTTCATCTATATGGGTACTGTTCTCCGATGAACTGACAGAGCAACTCATCCGTCGCCTCAGCGTCGAGCAGCAGTTCTGTATGATATTGAAGGACGACTCTGCACAGGAGATTATCACGGCTCTCAAATGTGCCGTCACTGGTGTCCGCTTCCTCTGCCATCAAGTAACAAACCTCCTGCTTACTCCATCAGCACAAACAGAGAAGGACGACCCGCTCACATCTACCGAGCGTGAAGTGTTGCGTCTCATTGCCTTCGGTCGCTCAGTCAAGGAGATAGCAGCAGAACGTAACTCAAGCATACACACCATCACAACACATAAGAAGAATATCTTCCGCAAGATTCATGTCAATACGGTGTATGAAGCTACCAAGTACGCACTCCGTGCAGGACTTGTGGAAATGGTAGAATACTATATTTAGGTTTTGCAATCTTTTGTAATAAAAGGTAGTTAAAGGAAGTAAAAAGACGATAGCATAACGTCAGATTTACACCTTTGATTCAGGACGGAATACACAGATTACATACAACAATCGTCTCTTTACTTCATTTTACTTCTCTTTACTCCTTTTTACTTCATAAAGTTTAATCTCAGGATAAAAAATGGATAAATCAACAATAGCAATAGACACGAAACTGCCAAGGCAGGATGCATACGGATCGATAGCAATGCCTGTGTATCACACTGCTGCCTACGAGTTTGAGACTGCCAAGGATATGGCTGATGCCTTCTGTGGAAGGGTACTCGCACCTGACTATTCACGAGTGATGAACCCAACAGTCATGCACTTTGAAGATCAGGTGAAGGCTCTGACTGGTGCCGACAACGTGTTTGCATTTTGTTCTGGCATGGCAGCCATCACCAACGCATTCCTCACAGTCATCGAGTCTGGCAAGAATATCGTAACATCACGTCACTTGTTTGGCAACACCGTGGCTCTTATCACCAAGACATTTGCACGCTTTGGCGTAGAGACACGTCAGGTCGATTTACTCGACCTTGATGCTGTACGCAAGTCAATAGACAAGAACACGGCGTGCATATATCTTGAGATTGTGACTAATCCTCAGTTAGAGGTTGCCGACATACCAGCATTGGCTAAGATTGCACATGAGAATGGTATTCCTCTCATTGCAGATACCACAGTCATACCTTTTACACAGTTCAGCGCAAAGGCACTTGGCGTAGATATCGAAGTGTTGTCATCCACTAAATACATATCTGGTGGTGCAACATCACTCGGCGGACTTGTCATCGACTATGGCACATTCCCAGAGGTGAATAAGCGCATCCGTTTTGAACTGCTTTTCAACATCGGCAGTTACATGTCACCTCATGCAGCATATATGCAGTCACTCGGACTTGAGACACTTGAGGCACGATACAAGATGCAGTCGGACAATGCTCTTGAACTTGCAAGGAAGTTGCAGACAGTAAAGGGCATACGTGTCAATTACATCGGACTTGAGGACAATTCTTTCCACGCCCTCGCACAACGTCAGTTTGGCAAGATGGCAGGTGCAATGCTCACCATTGACCTTGCCGACCAAGAGGCTTGTTTCCGATTCATCGACAACCTGAAGCTTATCCGTCGTGCCACAAATCTCTTCGACAACAAGACACTTGCCATCCATCCGTACAGCACCATATTCGGTAACTTTACTGATGATGAGAAACGAGAGATGGATGTTAAGGACACGACTATCCGCATATCCGTAGGACTGGAAAATGTTGATGATATCTTCGAGGATATTGTACAGGCAGCTAACTAATTATACAGTTTGGTAGTTAACGGAAGTTAGCAGGTAGTTAATAAGAAGTTAACGGACGACACTCTGTATAGTATCAGTTTCGTCTAAGTAAAAAGCGAACAATCATTCGTCCGTTAACTCCCGTTTACTCCAATTAACTCCCATAAACATAAAAATGAGATTACGAGCTATGACATACGACTTTGACAAACCTATAGAGCGTAGAGGCACAGGTGCACTCAAGACTGACGCTCTTCAAGAAAGATATGGACGTGCAGACCTTTTGCCACTTTGGGTAGCTGATATGGACTGGGAGACACCTCAATTCATTACGGATGCATTGAAGGCACGTCTCGAACACTCACTGTTTGGATATACCATCGAACCAGAGGACTATTGGCCAACGGTGCAGGAGTGGATATGGAATCATCATCAGTGGCGTGTGGAACGTGAGTGGCTATCTTACATACCGGGCGTGATGAAGGGAGTGGGTATGGTCATCAACTTCTTCCTCAAACCCGATGAGAAGGTCATTGTCATGCCTCCTATATATCATCCGTTCTATCTGACTCCGCAGGGCAATAAGCGTGAAGTGGTATGGAGCCCATTAAAGGGTGACAAGATTGACTTTGACAATCTCGAAAAGGTGTGTGACGACAAGTGCCGCCTGCTCATGCTTGCCAACCCTCACAATCCTATGGGTATCGTGTGGGACAGAGAGACACTTCAGCGTGTTGCACACTTTGCCAAGGAGCATAACCTCATTGTCATAAGCGACGAGATACACTGCGACCTTGCTCTCTATGGCAACAAGCACATACCATTTGTCACGGTAAGCGATGAGGCTGCCGAGGTAGGCATCACGTTCAGTGCACCAACCAAGACATTCAACCTTGCAGGCATAGTAAGCTCATGGTGCATCATTCCAAACGACAAGCTCCGAAAACCTTTCTATGAATGGATGGCAGCGAATGAATTCAATGAGCCAAATATGTTTGCACCTATCGCAACCATTGCAGCGTTGAAGAATGGTGAGGAATGGAGACAGCAGATGCTACGCTACATCGAAGGCAATGTCGATTTCCTCATTGACTACTGTGAGGCGCACATTCCGCAAATCAAGCCGCGTCGTCCACAGGCTTCTTACCTCGTATGGCTCGATTGCCGTGCATTGGAACTTGACCACAGTGCACTCGTTGACCTCTTTGTCAACAAGGCACATCTTGCTCTCAATGATGGTGAGATATTCGGCAAAGAAGGTGCGGGCTATATGCGTCTCAACGTAGGTACACAGCGTGCCGTTCTTGCGCAAGCACTCGAACAGCTTGCTACTGCTGTGAAAGAATTGCTAAATTCATAATGATAAGTTGGAAATTACAAGTTGCGTCAGTAACTCTTCGTTGAGTGACTATCACTACTCGCTTCCGACACTTGTGTCACATACAATCATCTTGTAACTTACATTATGTTCTATCGGGAATGCTTCGGGAATACTTCGGGAATTGTTCGCTTTTCTATCGGTACGTGTTTTTTGACATAATGACACTTGTGTGTTCACTTCGTTGTGTCATATTGCTGTTTTATGTAACGAATTTTTAATTTTTTTTGTATTGTTACCTTCTGTAATATGAAGGTGGGGATTATTTTATCAATGGGTAAAAAGTGGGCATCACAATAAACGTGTTTTCACTTTTTTGTCCTTTTTTCGAGTGCAAAATTACATTTTTTTCAATACCTACGCAACAAATAGAATTATTTTTTGTTACAAAAAAGTCAAATCCACCAGACTTGGGGGGGGTGGTTACTATTTAGTAGTCCCTTAAAAAGTATATTTCATCGAGATGCTGTTACAAAATAGCATCTCGATCATTTTTTTGAGTGTATCCAAAATCGGAGCCAAAAGAACTTTCATCGCTCTTTTGAAGTTATATGCGGCAGCCGCCAGCAATA
>JAFYAT010000105.1 GCA_017540585.1 Bacteroidaceae bacterium
GCAGCATGGATTGAGGAGGTTCTCAACGCTCCAGAGGACGAGGCAGTAATTGCCAAGGTTCGTGGTGAGGTTAATGAGACAATGAAGAGCTACCCACTCTTTGCGTGGTAAAAAGCTTTTAAGTTTTTTGAGTTTTTAAGTTCTTAAGTTTGTAAGTTTTTATGTTCTTGAGTTTATAAGTTCTTATGCTAAAGAATTAAACTTGGACAAGAAAACTGCGAAAACTGAAACTGCGAAAACTAAAAAACTCAAAAACTCATAAACATAAAAACTGAAGTTTTGATGAAACAGCCTTTATTAGGACTAACAATTGCTGAGCTGCAGGAAATAACCCTGCAGCTCGGTATGCCTAAATTCACAGCCAAACAGATAGCCGAGTGGATTTATGGCAAGCATGCAAGAAGTATAGACGAAATGACAAACATCTCAAAGAAATACCGTGAGATGTTGAATGACTCATATACTATTGGATGTTCTGAGCCAGTAGAGGCTATGCGAAGTATAGACGGTACGGTGAAGTTCCTCTTCCAGACATTGGAAGGGAACTTCATCGAAACTGTTTATATACCAGATGGCGACAGAGCCACACTCTGCGTCTCTTGTCAGGTTGGCTGCAAGATGAACTGCCTATTCTGCCAAACTGGTAAACAGGGATTTGCAGCACAGCTGACGACAACTGATATTCTCAACCAGATATACTCGGTAGAGAAGTGGGACACGCTCACCAACGTGGTATATATGGGTCAGGGCGAACCTTTCGACAACCTTGACAACGTGATGAAATCACTTGAGATTCTCACAGCCGACTACGGATGGGCATGGAGCCCTAAACGCATAACAGTCTCAACGGTGGGACTGAAGAAAAACCTCCGCCGTTACCTCGATGAGAGCGAGTGTCACCTTGCCGTGAGTCTTCACTCCCCTATCCACGAGCAACGCCTGCAACTCATGCCAGCTGAGAAACAGTTTGCCATAGCCGACATAGTAGCCTTACTCAAGGAATACGACTGGAGTCACCAACGACGCATCACCTTCGAATACATTCTCTTCGGAGGAATAAACGACACCCCACTCCACAGCAAGGAACTTGCCAAGCTCCTCAAAGGACTCGATTGCCGAGTGAACCTCATCCGCTGGCACAAGATTCCGGGTGTAGAACTCAACGAGGTGGAAGAAAGTCAGATGATAAATTTCAGAGACTACCTAAATAACCACGGCATCACGTGCACCATCCGTGCCTCACGCGGTCAGGACATATATGCTGCCTGTGGACTTCTAAGTACAAAAAAACAAATGGAAAACAAATGAGATACAAGATTTTAGCAATACTCGCAGTTGTGCTCCTTGCAACAGCATCATGCACACGAAGAGGACACCGTAGAGGCAGCCTCCTCACACCATCATCAAGTGGTAACCCTTACGAAGTAATGGTCGTGGCAGACGACAGCGTCTGGAACGGCTACGTAGGTAGTTCAATCCAGCGTGTACTCGATGCACCACTACGCGGACTCCCACAAGACGAGGAAATGTTCCATCGTAGCCACATATCTCATGCACACTACGACAAGATAACAAACCTCTTCCGCAACATCATCCTTATCAATATAGACAAGGAACACACCGTACCTAAGATAAGACTGGAGCGTGATGTACACTCTACTCCACAGCTCATCATCAAGATAACTGGTCCTAACCAGCGTGAGGTGTCCATGCACATCACAGAGCACACCAAAGCCATTCAGGACCTCATAACCGTAGAGGAAATCAACCGTCAGGCTTACGACCTCTACTACAGCCACAACATCAAGTTTGAAAAGAAGGTAAAGGAGAAGTTCGGCTGCACTATGTACATTCCTACCGACATCAAGAAGATTATTGAAGGTGAGGATTTCATCTGGGCAACCAACGGAACCGTAACAGGCATACAGAATATCGTCATCTACTCTCTCCCATACGTATCAGAGCGTATGTTCACCAAACGTCCATATATGGCTCTGCGTGACACGATTATGAAGCGCAATCTTCCAGGAGAGCAGCCAGGAATGTACATGGAGACAAACCATGACTTTGTGTGGACAAAGAACATCAGAGTTCAGGGCGACTTTGCCTTTGAGGCACGCGGTCTCTGGCAGATGCACAACGATGCAATGGGTGGTCCTTTCGTAAGCCATTCACGAGTTGACACAATCAACAACCGTGTAATCGTGGTAGAAGGATTCGTTTATGCCCCAGAGAAGATGAAGCGTACTATGCTCCGTCGTCTTGAAGCAGCACTCTATACCCTCGAATTGCCATCAGGCGAAGAGGATAAAGAGAATGAAGAAAAAGAAGAAAAATAAAATCAGAATAAAAACATAAAAACAATACAATAGTGGAAAAGATTAAAGTAGGTATAACTCAAGGAGACATTAACGGTGTAGGCTATGAGGTAATACTCAAGTGCTTTGCAGACGAAGAAATGTACGACCTCTGCACGCCTGTTGTTTACGGTTCTCCAAAGGTAGCCACATTTCATAAAAAAATACTCAACAATCAGACAAACTTCCTGGTTCGCAACTCTGTAAATGATGTTCATGACCGCAATCTCAACCTCATCAACTGCTTTGGTGAGGAAGAACTAAAGGTAGATTTCGGTACACCAAGCGAAGATAGTGGCAGAGCCGCATTCATGGCACTCAATCAGGCAGTCAATGACCTCATCGAAGGCAAGATTGACGTACTCGTTACTGCCCCACTCACCAATAACACCATCAAGGGCAAGGAATCAATGTTCCCTGGACATTCAGCATTCCTTGAGAAGCGTGTAGGCGGCGACAGCAAGTCGCTCGCTATATTCATTCATCAGAATCTGCGTGTTGCACTCGCAACAACAAACATACCTGTAAGCGAAGTGCCAAAGCACATCACCAAGGAGCTTCTCACAGAGAAACTCATATCACTCAACAATACACTCAAGCGTGACTTCTATATTGACGGTCCACGTATTGCTGTATTGTCACTCAATCCAAAGGGTTCGGATGACAAGGAGGAACAGGAAATCATCATTCCTACCATCAAGGACCTCTTTGACAATAAAGGTGTACGTTGTTTCGGCCCATACTCTGCAAACGAATTTTTCGGTTCTGACAACCACACACACTTCGATGCAGTACTTGCCATGTACCTTGATCAGGGCATAGCACCATTCAATGCCATCTCTATGGGCGAAGGACTCATCTACACAGCAGGTCTTCCTGTTGTGCGTACAGCACCTGTTCACGGCCCACAGTACGCCATTGCAGGAAAGGGAACGGCAGACGAGACATCACTCCGACAGGCAATCTTCACAGCTATCGACGCTTACCGCAATCGTGAACGCTACGACAAGGCTCACGC
>JAFYAT010000106.1 GCA_017540585.1 Bacteroidaceae bacterium
AATCTTCCGCATGGCAAATGCCACAGGAACTGAGCCAACCGTTAAGACCTTAAGTGTCATTCAGGGAGCAACGATTATGTTTGGCAGAGCTTCTTTCCCAAGTAACATGTCAGAGACTGGATTCTGTTGGAGTGAGAACCCGGAACCGACGGTGTTAGATTATCGTACGACAACATATTATGCAAATAACGGGAATATCTATTATATGAACAATATAAAACCGTCCACTGTCTATTATGTTCGTGCTTATGCCATTTCCCGTGGCTACAAAGTGGGGTATGGAGCACAGATAAAGGTTGCCACCTTGCCCAAAGGAACTATTTCCTGGAGCTATGATAATGCAGGAGATGATGCAACCAATACCCGTATCCGCAATGCTATTACCGATGCGGTCAACACATGGAACAGTGTGACTGCTATTCATGGGTTTAGCACAAGTGTTCATTATAGTCCGGGTACACCTACGGCAGACTGTAGCTATGGCGGTTGGATGCGTGTAGGTGCCAATTCTTCCTACCAGCGCACTGGAACCATTATGCACGAAATGGCTCATGGTATTGGTGTCGGAACACAGAATAACTGGTGGAGTGCTACTTATCGCGCAAATACAAGTAGTGGTAAGTGGTTAGGAGCACGTGTTGACAGGGTCGTACAGTTCTTGGAGAATAGTAGTACAGCATACCTGAATGGTGATAACACCCACATGTGGCCTTATGGCATTAATGGTGCTCATGAAGATACGGGTGCAAGAATGCTGTATTATGGAAACGGACTTATCGTTGAGGCGTTAGGAGAAGACAACTTACCACCGACAAGTGGTGCCTTTGCAACACCGGCATATACATTTATGCAAGATGATAATGTCAAGTATTATATTAAGAATGAGAATCCAAACCGCGGACTTTCCGACTCCTATTTACGTGAAACTGCAAGCAGTCGTTTAAGTTGGGTACAGATGAACTGTGACGATGCATTCCTGAATGATAGCTGTGCTTGGTATATTACTTATAATCCTGTCACATGTTACTATACAATAAAGAATGCTGCTACAGAGAAGTGCATGACATACTATGGCTCAGGAAACAATGGTATTCGCCTTTCTGCATCTGCCACATCAAACAGTTACTGGCAGTTGATGCCTTCAAGGAATACGACAAAAGTGGGCAGTTTCACATTTGCCGGTACTGCTTATTGGATTCTTTCATCTCAGAATCACATGGCACTGAGTGCTTCTACCAACAAGAATGTTGCTTCTCAGTCTTTCTCACATGTAAATTCGGCAACCGATCAGAGATGGCTATTGCTTACAGCTGATGAAGTAGCCCAGTTTGCTGCGGCTAATGGCGAGAGCACAGGCATTAAGGATGTCGCAGAGAATAATGTCGTAAAAGGATTGAATTTGAAGAGTGGAAAGGGATTTGTAAGCATATCAGCCGTTGGTGGAGGTCAGCATGTGAATATTAATAGTATTGATGGCCGACGTGTCATGAGAATATACATGCAGGTAGATGCTACAACTGAGGTGTCACTTCCACGTGGAGTGTATCTGATAAATGGTCAGAAGGTGCTGGTTCGTTAAGGTGATGCTCTTCCTGTAATCCTGCCATCATGTTGACGATCTGATCGATACGCCCTTGTTGGTCCGGGAAATAACGCTGGTAATAGTCATAAGATTGTTCAAAACTATCATAGGACTCTTGCCAGCGTTTTTCAAACAGATAACAGAACCCCAGTCGATAATACACTTCAGCCTTTTCGTTCTCAAAGCATACGGTCAGAGTCTTTTCATATAATGGGATTGACTGACCGTATTGTCCTAAGTTAAAATGGCTTTCCGCATTTGTATAATAGTACACAGAACGCTCATGAGGGGCGAAAACCTCAAGCTTGGGAAGTAATGAGTCAAGGCATTCCGTCGTCTTCTTAAACTCCCATTCATAGTAATAGCACACACCAAGATAGGCTTTGTATCTCGGATTCAGGTTATAGTGTCTATCAAGTTTTTCCAACAAAAGCATTGCCTCATGGTATTTGCCGCCTTGAAAATACTCCAATGCCATCCCTAATTGTTCACTGTCCTTCGACTGAGCGTTCATTGGGCAGCAAACAAGAAGGAGGAAAATACTTAATATGACACTTCTCCTTACCATGTGTAGAATTCTATTAATCTGGTAATAGCACGTCTGCATACAGGGCAGAACTCAGGATTCTCATTGGTACGCATCCTACAATCCTGAAAACCTCTATATACTCCTTTTGTATTATAACCTGCACCTTCGTAAACACCCACCTTATTGCTGTAGTCTTTATTCTTTGGGGTAGGAATTGGGGTGTTGCTGCTAATTAAATCTTCCCATTTCCCATGAAAGTCTGCGAGTGTCGTAAGATTTGGTTCCCATGGTTCAACGTCGTGGGGATACATAGGAATCTCTTCAATTTCATAAGCATATTCGTCACCTAATCCGACAAAACTATGCCCAAACTCATGAACGACAACGGGCTTGTATTTCTGATGGTGAGTAGTACTTAGATTATATGAATTGAAAATGCCTCCTCCACCATATCTTGTGGAGTTGACTAAGACAATGATATGTTCATACGGTGTTCCGGCAAGCCAGTCGTGCATGTCTTTAAGGTGCAGTGTTGTCAGATACCTTTCACTATAGAAGGTGTCAAAATGAGAGTGGAGGGCTGTATTCTTCCAGATTCCTTTACCTGGTTCACTGGTCCCACTTTCTACTGAAGGAGACTTGACGGCAACGATATTAAAGCGGTCACGCAAAGACTTAAACGGTTCATGGGCAAATAAAGCTTCAACGGCAACCTGAACATCTTGGATGAAAGTAGGCAACTCATGTTCCTGATAACCTTCAGCTAAATAGGCAATATGAATACATCTTGTCGTGTCCTTAGCTTGTTGGATTGTAATATAAGGTGTTACGTTTCTTTCTCCGATGTGGCGAATGAGTATGTCATTGGGTACAACCTGATGAGTGAGCGTTGCCATGACTTCTCGCCTGTTGTTTCTTAAGTCAAGTGTGACATCAACCGTATCTTTAGGCATCGGAACGAGAAATACATTTTCAAATGATTTCCTGATGCTTAATGCTTCTGGATAGCTGAGCCATTCCTGGAAAAGAGTTGAAAAAGAATTCCGATAGATTACTTTACCTGATTTGTGGTCAACCACAGTAATCTGTCCATTTCCTTCGTATGGATACTCGGAAAGGTGAAACCGCTTACCATACCAGCGTGGAATAACATTCAACTGGTCTACAGAGATCTCCTGCTTATTTGCATCACCGGAGAAATTATAGTCAATTCTCAAAGTCTTATCAAGAAAAAAATCTTCGAATTGCTGTGCATATAGGGATAAGCAACCTATTGTACATAAATATAAGAACAGTAATCTTTTCATGTTACTTGGATAATATGCTCATTAATTGTTTAATATATGGACGTTCCCAGTCTTTTTCATGCATTTTCTGCTTTCCGAAAAGGAGAACGTCGATGTCCATTTTCACAATGTGTTGATTTCTCAGATATCTGCTGTCTCCACAATCTCTTTCTATTTCTTTTAATGAAGCCCTGATTTGTGAGTAATCGGTTTGGGTGGTGGCAACAGCCATACAATTCAAGAAGTCTGCAGAAACGATTCCAATAGGCTTTGTCCATATCGCAGGTGAAAACCTTATATCATCAAATAGCGTCTCAAGTCTTTTCTTTGCCTTGACAATACTATTCTCTTGTGAATCATTCGATCCTAAAGCTAATATTACTTTCGTTTTATTCTGCATAATGCAAAATTACTAATTATTCTTAAATGAAATATTGTTTTTGTGTTTTTTTATGATTTTCTGTACTTTTGCATATTCAATCATAAGATATGAGTAATAAGCGTATATTTACTATTATAATAGGTCTGTTTTTTGTTCTCATTCCTTCATCTGCTCAGATGAAATGGAACCAGAAGTTTCAGAACTACATTAATCTATATAAGGACTTGGCTATTCAGGAGATGTTAAGATACAACATTCCTGCAAGTATAACATTGGCACAGGGCTTACTTGAGAGTGGAGCTGGCACAAGTGAATTGTGTTTAAAAGGAAACAATCATTTTGGAATTAAGTGCCATAACTGGACCGGGCGTACTGTCTATCATGATGATGATGCTTTACAAGAGTGTTTCCGTGCATACAA
>JAFYAT010000107.1 GCA_017540585.1 Bacteroidaceae bacterium
ATTGCCTATGCCGCCCGTAGCCAACAATGTCACTTTGGACAGGAACGTATAGATGTTGTTGTCCTTCTGGTTCAGTATGTATGCGCCGTAGCACTCAATGTCCGGAGTGTGATGTGTCACCCATTCTCCCATGTGGTGCTGTGTTATTATGTCTATCGCGAAATGATGGTCGAAAATGTCAATGTTCGCGTTCTCCTTGACTTTCTTTATGAGGCTTTCCTGTATCTCAGCGCCAGTGTTATCCTTGTGGTGCAGGATTCGGAATTCCGAGTGTCCGCCTTCTCTGTGCAGGTCGAATTTTCCATCCTTCTTGTCAAAGTCTACACCCCATTTCAACAGCTCCTGTATCTCGGCAGGAGCATCCTTTACAACCTTCTCCACAGCCTTGCGGTCACAATGTCCGTCACCGGCTATCAGCGTGTCCTCTATGTGCTTCTCGAAGTTATCTACAAGCGTGTTTGTCACAGACGCGACTCCGCCCTGCGCCAAATAGGTGTTTGCCTCTTCAAGATCCGTTTTGCATATCAATGCTACTTTGCCTTTGTCAGCAACTTTAAGAGCGAAACTCATTCCTGCGATTCCGCTTCCTATCACCAAAAAATCATACTTGTATGTCATTGTTACTATTTTATGATTCTACTTTTTCTCTTTTATTTGACTTGCTGGGTAATACGCAGCAGCCAACCCCATAAGAGCGACTGTAGCAAATACTATCAGAATGTCTGACACCTGCAGTTCCACCGGATACGGCATCACTGTCATTCCGTCACCCGACGGCACTGTTATGAAGCCCATGTTCTCTTGCAGCACGCACAACAACGCACCGAGCAATATTCCTATCACACAGCCGAGCAATGATATCATCCAGCCTTCTATCGTGAATATCCTCTTTATCAATCCCGACGTCGCGCCCATGTTCCTCAGTGTCCTTATATCATCGCTCTTGTCTATTATCAGCATCGATAATGACCCGATAATATTGAATATCGCTATCAGCAGTATGAACGCCAGAATAAGGAACGTGATCCATTTCTCCACCTTCATTATCTTGAAGTAGTCTTCCTGCTGCTCATATCTGTCCTTCACCTTGAAGCCGTCGCCAAGCACAGTCTCTATCTGTTTTTTGACATCATTGACGTTCTCCCCCTTCTTTACACCGATTTCAACCGAAGTGACAGCTCCGTCAGCATATTCGAATATCTTCCTCGCCAAATCAATAGACACAATGACGAGTTTGTTGTCATATTCTGGCTGCTGTACAGAAAAAACTGCCGACGTAAACACCCTCTCTGTATTGAAACTGTTTTCTGGGTTCACCAAGTTCACACGCCCTTCTCGTTTTGGCGCGTAAATATAAAGAGGCTGCACTCCGTAAGGAATACAACCTAATTCCGCAGACACTCCGACACCAGGAACGCCATAGTTGAACACATTGTCGCTAAGCGTATAATTTCCAGCCACAATAATCTTGTCAAGCCCAACCATTTTATCAAAACCCTCGCCTACTCCCTTCACTACACCGGTTTCCTGTTTGTCGCCACATCTTAACAAGGCATTCTCCTCAACCACCTGTGTGCAATACTCAACGCCCTTTATCCTCTTCACCTCATTCCATTTGTCATCCACGACAAACGACTTGCCCTCCATAGACGCGATTTTAAGGTCTGGGTCGAACGTGCTGAACAAACTCTCGACCTGAGCACCGAAACCATTGAAAACGGAAAGAACGCATATTATCGCGAACGTCCCGACGCATACTCCCACCGCCGATATTCCCGAGATTATATTTATCGCGTTGTGCGACTTCTTCGAGAACAAATATCTTTTGGCTATGTGCAGTGCTATATCCATTAAGCCTGTCCTTCCGAATCCTTTGCTGACTTTGGTTTATTGTTCTCAAGCTTTTCCTTGTCCTTCTTCAGCAAATCATCTATGTGGTCTATATAATCCAAAGTGTCGTCAAGGTGGAACACCAACTCTGGAATTATGCGAAGCTGGTGGCGCATTCTGTTGCCTAATTCGAAACGAATATTCTTGTCATTCAACTTTATAAGCTCCATGACAGCCTCGCCCTTGTCTGTTGGGAACAGACTAAGGTTTATATGCGCAATGCTCAAGTCCGCACTTACATTTATGCTGGTTACGGTTATAATAACCCCTCCATTGTTCCTTGCGAGTTTCAGGAATATGTCGCTAAGCTCCTTTTGCAGGAGTCTGCTTATCTTCTGTTGTCTTGTACTCTCCATATAGTTTTCTTTTTCTGTTTCGACACTCAGCCATCCCGACATGTGCCTTTTAAACATCGCAAATTTACTCATTTAAAAGCAAAAAAAGACCCGAGAAAGTACATTCTCGGGTCTCTTATAAGTATTTTCGTTCAGATTAATACTCCCAAAGATCTTGCTCCTCGTTGAGTATCTCTCTCTGGATTCTCTCCTGCTCTCTCTTAACATCTTCTGGAGTAGCGTTGTAATCCAGAATCATACGGTTCTGCAGGTTAGATTCCTTATAAATGTTGCTTGCGAATCTTCTCTTAATGAACAAATCATCATAAGACATTCTTGCACCATTGTTCTTGTCTGTGATCATGACCTCTCTCTGTACCAAGTATGGACGGAGGTTGTCGAATGGGATCCAGCAAAGTGGGAAACTCTGAGTTCCTACACCACGGTCAGTCACAAGTACAGGACAGATAGAGATAATCTTTACATTGAATGTAGAAGAGTTCTTGTCAAAGAACCATACCTCCTTCATATAGTACTTGATAACCTCTCTATTAGGTATATCAGAATCCTCAATCTGGAATGTCTTTACCTTTGTTGTAGGATTTGTCTTTACCTTATAGATAACCTCGAACTTCTTAAGAACCTCTTCCTCAAAGTCAATAAGGTCGTCTTTGCCAAATCTTTCAGTTGTATAATCAAATCTGAATGCTGGCACCTTCTTCTCGTTAATCAACTTGAAGAGGATTGAGAAGAATGACTCTCTGCCATCTACCGCTGTCTCAGGGTAGTAAAGAGGATAGTTCATTCTCTCACGCAGGTCAATCACACGATACACAACCTTCTGCCAATAAATATCGTCAGCTCTTGGATTTACGAACTCGATTGGAGTCAAGTCCTTCATATCGTAAGCTGTAGGAAGGTTTGTAGGAATTTCTCCATTCTCGTTGAAGAAATCGTTTGTCGTAGAGCTCTGTGCGCTTGCTGTTCCCAGACCAAGTGCCAACGCTGCTGCGGCAATTATAAGTCTACTGTACGCTTTCATAATTTCTAAATTTTATATAGTTGTTAATTCAATACAACTTCCATTGGAGGCAGGTCTCTTGTAATACCATCTGGACCCTTTGCCTTTACTGCTGAGATAAAGAACTTAGCACCCTTTGCCATTTTCTTAACCTGATCCATCTGGCGAGCTGTGAAGTGTGCTCCTGAAGATAACTCAACTACAGCACCCATCGCTCCTTGAACGTTCATCTCAAAGCTAACGATATTATACTTAGCCTCAATATCAGCATCGTTCAATTCTGCGCCCAAACTTGTAACATTCAAAAGCTTAGCCTTGGACATCTTACCACCCTTAAACTTCATTGTGTTTCCGTTATCGTCTTGGAATGGTATGAATGCCACTGGTGGAGGCAACATCTTCACACGGAATGATTTCTCACCCATTCTCTGAACCTTGCCATCAATCTTAGCTGACACAGAGATCACGACTGGCTGACCAACCTTTGCTGGTCTTACTATCCAACCGTTACCAGACTTTGTCAAAGTTCCTCCCGATGCACTCGCTGCAACTGCTGTTGAAGGAACACCTGGCACAGAAATACTAACCTGGTTATTAATACCTGCATAGAACACATTCATCTGGTCTGCAGATATAATAGCAGTAGGCTCTCCTACATTATATTCAGATTCAAATGGATATACCTTAGAACCGGTTGGGCTATTGAGTCTTATGTAACCAGAATACTTCTTGTCACCAAGAGCTGTAGCTACTGTCTCATACAAACCATCCTTTACCAAAGTACCACCTGTACCTGTTTGTGGATTTCCACCGATATAAACTTCAGGCTTCTGAGTAGAGTCACTTGCTACAAGTGCAATCTCTGCAGAATACTTTCCACCTCTAATCACATACTTAGAGTTTGGAATTACCTTAGCCTCAATTCTATTAACACGGTAGTCATCCGCATCCACCTGACTCTTCAGATATGTAACGATATCACCTTCTGTGTTTCTGATATCGGCCTGTATCTTAGACAAGATTGTTATAGCGGCAGCCACTGGCATCATCTCAAATGTTGCGACTTCCCATTCTCTCGCTTCTCCGTCATGACCAACAACCTTACCTGTGTTGAAAGTCTTGTTTAACAAAGAAACTTTAGCTGTATCCGCTTTGACATACTCTGTCATCTTGGTCTTATATGCCTCAATCTTTGCCTTGATCTCCTTACCTTTTCCCATACCTCCGTCAGAAAGACCTACATAACCTGCAGCATCAAGGTTTCCTTTTCCCTCTATATGCTCAACATCGGCTTCTTCACCATCTGCTGTCTTTGCTATCAAAACCTTGATATCCTGAATAGCATTATAAAGTTCATCAGACTCCTTTTTTACGTCCTTGGCCTTCTGCAACCATGCACCAACCTTTGCTGGATTCTGGCTATTCAAGTCCTCAAACTTAAGATACAGGTTCGTATTTCTTCCTTCGGCTCCTCTTGTATTCACTCTAAGGCTTTCTTCCACCATCGTGAATCCGTTGAGGACATCGGTAGTTACATTCAGTGCCAACATTGCTGTCAACACGATGTACATCATACCGATCATTTTTTGTCTCGGGGTCTCCGGACAATTGGTTGCGCCTCCCATACTATATTACTCTCCCTTTTTAGTTTTTAGAATAACAATATTAAGCTAACGCATTCAACATATTGCCATAGATGTTGTTCAGATTTGCCACCTGACTGTTAAGCTTAGCAGTGTTCTGTCTGAACGCCTCTATCTCGTTATTAGCAGATTCTATAGCCTTCAACTGAAGCTCGTATGCAGAATTTGCTGATGACAAGCTATTGTTTACATTTGAAAGAACAGATGCATAAGCAGTAGTGCTTTGCTTTGCATTCTCAACATCAGCAGCTATGCTCTTGTAAGAATTAATCAAAGAAGCTGTTGCCTCGTTGATCTGATTCTGTGAGTTAGTATAGCTATTCAATGATGTGTTAGCTGAAGCTATGTTATTAACGAACTGCGCTGCGCTATCACCAGCCGCACCAAGGTTTGAAAGTTTCTCTGCTGTCTCTGACAACTTAGAAATTCCGCTATTCAACTTCTTGATGTCCTCCTCTGACAATGAACTAACATCTGTTCCTGCTATTGCGTTCAATGTTCCGCCAGAAACTGAACCGCCATTTCCTCCGACTACTACAGTTCCGCCAGATACACCAGAACCGCTTGCTGCTGCTAATGGGTTAGCAATACCACTAGAGTGTCCATCAAGGAAAGCAGCTCCTTCTGGAGTATGATCAGAAATTACAGGGAAAGCTCTGTCCCAATGCAATACTGGATGTGGATTACCAAACGCTGTGATGACGAACAACACAGCCTCAGTTCCCATTCCCATTGTCAACACGACACTCGCTCCTGGCCAGTGCATAATCTTAAACAAAGCACCTACGATTACGACTGCGGCACCAAAGCCAAATGCGTATCCCGTAATTTTTCCCCCTTGAGGGGTATCCATCCAGTCTCCTATAGACATTTTTCTAAGTATTTATTAGGTTATTATTGTTTTTGTTTTCTTCGCTTATTTTGCTCCCTCGATGAAGCTTCTTATACATCTGAAGCCGATGTATGACTTGCTCTCCTGCTGATACTCGTATGTTCTTGAGCCACACTGCAGGTAAGCACCAATGTCCTTCCAAGAACCGCCCTTGATTACCTTTCTTCTCTTAACATCAGGATCTGATGTCTTTACGTTCTCCTGATAATCTGGGTTCAAGTCGTGAACGAAGCTCAAAGTTGACTCTGAATATACAGAAGATGTCCATTCTGATACGTTTCCTGCCATATCATACAAACCATAGTCGTTTGGTGGGTATGCTGCTACGAATGCAGTGATCATATAACCATCATCAGTATAGTTACCCCTCAAAGGCTTGAAGTTTGCAAGGAAGCATCCCTTAGCAGTTCTGATATAGTTACCTCCCCAAGGATACATAGCCAAGTCTCTACCACCTCTTGCTGCATACTCCCACTCAGCCTCTGTTGGGAGTCTCCAATCCTGAACCTGAGGAGCGTTTCTTGCTACCTGATATGTGTTGAAGAGCTTAGTTCTCCAGTTACAGAATGCAACAGCCTGCTCCCATGTAACACCAACTACTGGATATTCGCCATATCCTGGGTGAGACAAGTACATTCTCATGTAAGGCTCATTGTATGCGTATGTGAAGTCTCTGATCCAGCACAAAGTATCAGGATAGATATTCAATATCTTAGTCTGGATGAAGTCATGTCTTCTCTGCAATGGACGATAAACAGTCTGGTTTACAATGAATCCATTCTCATCACGGAATGTTGTATCCTTCTTGATCATCACGTCTGCGCTGTCCTTAGTCACGCCAAGACCATCCAATGATCTGTCATAACCTCCCTTGAGCGCATTGAACTTGTTAACCTTCAAAGCAGCCTGCTTGTAGTCAACAAACTCATACTTGTAGTTCAACTTCGATCCGTCCAACTGAGGTACAAGCTCGATAGCGTCCTCGCCAACATAGAACATGCTGTCAAGTGCTCTCTTCTGATCCTCGTTAGGATTGTTCCATGGAATTTGCTTATTCCAGTTCAATCTTGGCTGAACCTCATTACCCTTCTTATCCTGAGTAATCTTGAAAGTCTCATCGCCACCGATTGCAGGATCTGCAAGACGCTCCAATGCAATAGAGTCTCTTACATAGTTAATAAACTGGCGATACTCACCATTTGTGATTTCGGTCTCATCCATCCAGAACGCATCTACAGACACAGTCTTAGACTGAGAGTTCATTGCCCAGTTAGCTTCCTGGTCGTTTGAACCTGTTGTAAACGAGCCTCGATTGATGAACACCATTCCAAATGGAGTTGGGTCCGCCCATCCACGAGAGTAAACTCCTGTCAACTCTCCGTTGCTTTGCTTACTTCCGCAACCTACCAAGGTCAAAAGTGAAGCAGAAAAAAACAATAACTTTTTCATATGCTACTAAAAATTATTTTCTCAATGTTATTACAAAATTCTTACACTCTTGTATTTGTTGTTTTTCTTGCCGCCAAGCAAGAAACTATATCTTAAGTAAACTTCATGTGAACCATAGGTACGACTTATCAACTGCGTTGTAGATAAATCAAACGAATATCCTATGGACAATCCGTTGTTCAAACTTACTCCACCCAAGAACGAAACCGCATTCCACGGTCTAAGATTCAAACCCAAATAATAAAGGTCATCAATCTCAACCCTCGCGCTCACATCAACTTGATATGCGGCGAAATCCGTCTTCACCATAGCGTCAGCCAATATAACAAACCTGTTATTAGGCAGCTTGTATGCATATCCGCCAGTGAAATACATCACAGGAGACACACTTGAACTCACATTATCATCCAAGTCGAACGTCGGCTTAGTCAAGTGAAATGCAGAAACGCCAAAGTAATAAGACTTTGAGCGAAACATAGCACCGACTCCGATATCGAAGGCAGGAGCATTCACCGAACCTGTCGGTATAACGGGGTCTGACCCTTGATGGTAATCATCAAGCCCCTCCAACATATTCAGGCTATCGCTACTAATGCTCTGGTTCATAAAACCGAGATTAAGTCCGAAACTCAGCACATGCTTCTTCAGTTTATACTTGAAAGCATATTGGGCATAAACGCCTTGTGTTGAGAACATTCCCGCCTTGTCATTCTCGAACATGACACCTACGCCATGATCATGCTTCAAGAAGTGCAACGGAGCACTTGCATGAAAGAACAAGGTCTGTGGCGCGCCGTCCATTCCAATCCACTGCAACCGATACAATCCCATTAGATTGAACCTGTCATTTGCAGTCACTGACGCTGGGTTAAATACTTCTGGAACAAACATATACTGGCTCGCTTGCGCATCGTACTGAGCCCTCACGTTGTAAAAACTCAAAACTAGCGCTATCAACACTATCAATGAGTTTTTCATAGTTTCCGGTCTCTTTGTATGTTCCTAAATCCGGATTACCTCCGGTATATACTTAACAACAAAAATGATTTTTTATTGTGTATCTACTTCTTTTTTATGTTAATCAGTACTCCTCTTCATTGAAGAAGAAGTCCTCATTGCTCGGATAATCAGGCCAAATATCCTCAATACTTTCGTATACCTCGCCTTCATCCTCTATCTCTTTCAAGTTCTCTATAACCTCCATCGGAGCTCCAGAACGTGTTGCGTAATCAATCAACTCGTCTCTTGTAGCTGGCCATGGTGCGTCTTCCAACTTTGTGGCTAATTCAAGTGTCCAATACATAATCCTAATTACGTTTTCTTGTTAAAGTAAAGAATGTATGCACGCAGTTTTAATGTGCAAATTTAAAATAAAATCATTTAAAAACAATTATACTTCAAAAAAACTTGCTCATAAAGGCGTTTTCAACATTCATGAAAAAATCTGCAAAATATTTTAATCCCTATAATATATATAGTCTTTTCGTGACAATTTCTCATTATAATATATGACTCCTAATCCATACATATCAAAGCTGACACGCGCTTTTTCATCCTGTCTGATCTCGTTCCAAGCCTCACGCATCCCTTTGCTACTGTGTATGTCATCCATTATCAAAACGCTGCCGTTGGACAATTTCGGCTTTATAATGGAGTAATAAGCCAATGTCGCTTCTTTTGTATGATTGGCATCCATGAACACCACATCAACACTTTCCATGTCCTTAATCACCAAAGGCAATGACTCGGCAATATCACCAACATGGAACACTGTGCTTGCCGCCGTTCCGCAATTGCTTGCAACTTGCTTCGCAAAATCAACAACTTCCCCGCAACCGTCAAACGTGTGACACTTGCCACTGCCTGCCGCCTTTGAGAGATAAGCCGTAGTCAATCCCAGTGATGTCCCCAGTTCTATCACGGTCTTTGGCTTCTGGAAAAGAGCCGTCCTGAATATCAGCTGCGCATCGCTGGCGTTTTTCAATGCCTTGCGCGCGATGTCGCAAATTCTTCTCTCGCCAGACTTCCCCGTCCCATAATCATCAAAAAATATAGAAGTCCTGTCATGCAGCAAACGACGCCTTTCCTTTTCGACATCATTATATATGTAATAAGAACTCTTTTCTTCAAAAACTTTTGTTATCACATCATAGGCGAACGGAGAGTGGACTCCGAAGCCATGGCGATGGCGGGCTTTCAACACATACCACAAATACTCACGCACCCTGAATAACAATTTTTTCACTTTATAAACGTTCTCTCAGATTTTTCCGCAAATATAGTGTAATTTGTATTCCTCGTTCAGGTATAAAATGTGTTTTACAACATAAAAAGAGGGGCACGACCTAAAAAGTTCGTGCCCCTCTTGTTTTAAGCAATTGTTTTAATTACGCCTTCTTGATAAAATCGACAATCCATGCGCCGACTTCCTTTGTGCCGTACTTAGCACCGCCCTCAACCTGAATCTCAGGAGTGCGGACGTTCTGGTCGAGAGATGCGTCAACTGCCTTGCGGATAAGCGCACCCTCTTCCTTAAGGTCGAAATACTCGTACAACATTGCAACAGAAAGTATCTGAGCCAATGGGTTTGCGATGTTCAAGCCCTTGCCCTGCGGCCATGAGCCATGGATTGGCTCGAACACTGGAGTTGACGAACCTGTCGATGCCGAAGGAAGCAATCCCATAGAACCTGTGATGCATGAGCCCTCATCAGTAAGAATGTCACCGAAAGTATTCTCAGTCACCATTACGTCGAAGAACTTAGGTTCCTGAATCATACGCATTGCTGCGTTGTCAACATACATGAAGTCTGTTGTAACGTCAGGATACTGAGGAGCGAGTTCCTGCGCAATTTTACGCCACA
>JAFYAT010000108.1 GCA_017540585.1 Bacteroidaceae bacterium
CAATCCTTGCACCGCCTACTGCGCATCTTCAACGCCTAAAAACAATCGAGTAGGAGTCACTACACTCATTTATTTTATGCGCTGAACCTACATCATTAATCAATACAATCATTATAAAAATAATTTTGCACACCTACTTATCAATAAATTTTAATATGAGACGATTACTAACTGTTTTGGCAGTCACAACTACTGCCTTGTCTATGAACGCACAAGAGTGCACACACTGTGACATCATGAAAAGCGTAAAGTATCAGTTCAACGCTTTGCGCAACGACATAACTCTTCCTTCATCCGTGAATGGTGCTGACGTGAAATGGTTACTTCAGACTACTGATTCTGCCATCACGCTTCAGGGCAACACCCTCCATGTGAATGAGCTTCCTAAGGGTAACTACAAGAATGGTGGTTTTCTCTGGGCAAGCATCAACAATGGCGAGACTCTCAAATTTCCACTTACCATCGCTCCTGATGATGAGATGTACGGCTACCTCTACTGTCACATGGCTGGCAACAGCGAGAACACTCTCTATGCCATCGGCACGAAGGAGGACAAGGGACGCAAGTTCAAGCCACTCATCGACAACCAGCCTATATATGATGCCGAGAAGATGGCAGGCATAGAGGGAGGCGTGCGCGATGCCTTCATCTGTCGTGCCGTGGATGGAGGTTATCTCATGGTGACAACGGACATGAGCAACCGCAAGAGTCGCACATGGTTCAACCATGGCATGAACCTCATGAAGAGTAACGACCTTGTACACTGGACATCTGTCACTTTCGACTTCCGCAAGGGTGCAAGCATCTTCTGCGATGCAGAGACTAACAAGAGCGACGTGTATAAGGACTACAGTCTCATCAATCGTGTGTGGGCTCCTCAGGTGATATGGGATGCTGACTACGACTGGAAGGATGGCTCGCCAAAGGGTGGTTACTTCATCTACTACTCTATGCTCTCAACAAATGCAGGTGATGACCACGACCGCATGTACTACAGCTATGCCACTCGTGACTTCACCAAGATGACTAAACCTAAGCTGTTCCACGACCGCGGCATTGCCATGATTGACTGTCACATCGACTGGAACGACTGCGACCGCCAGTATCATATCTTCTTCAAGCGTGAGGGTGCCAACGCCAAGGATCGCGGAATATACAAGGCTGTGTTCGACAAGCTACCTGGTGCATGCCAGCAGCAGAGCGACTTCACGGGCAGCTTTGGTCAATGGAAGGATATCCTCCACATCACCAATGAGGGAACACAACTAACAGAAGGTCCTTCTGCCATCCGTCGCATCAACGAGAACGCATGGAACGTGGCATACATCCGCTACTCAGGCGGCAAGGCTTACAAGATAAACGGAGCTGATGCGCTTCTTGAGAATATTGACATGGGACAGGTTATCGAGGGTGATGTCAATCCACAGCATGGCTCATTCATGACTCTCACAGAGACAGAGTACAAGATGCTTGAGGCATGGTCAGAGCTTACGCTCAAGACACAGGCTCTCGAGAAGAAGTCTCCTAAGTCAAGCAAGGTAAAGGCTGCCAAGGCTGCACTCGCCCAGACATTCGAGACAAATGCCGTAGAGCAGTTGCTTGAACTCTATCGCAAGACACTCAAAAAAATGTAGAGCCACAAACTCGGGAATATACAAAGAACAAAAATTAAAGAACAGAATACTAAACACAGAGGACACTGAGAACTCAGAGTTTTTAAAAAGGATTCTACATTCCGGGCTCTGTGCTCTCCGTGCACTCTGTGTTTCAAGAAGGGATGAAAGAAGGTTTCAGCGGTTCACGAACAATAGTCCTGCCAAAGATGGCAATAGACATGATGAGGAAAGACCCAATCATGTCTCAGTTGCACGTCACGGACATAGGATATTTTCCTCACGCTCATCAGCATTACGTCAAGCGTGAGCAACCTATCGCCCAGTACATACTGATATATGTAATGGACGGTACGGGGCACTACTGGTATGAAGACGAAATGGGCAAGAAACAGGAATATCAGGTGGCAGCCAACCACTACTTCGTCATTCCTGCATTTGCTCCTCATGCCTATTGGACGGACGAGGATTCGCCATGGACAATATACTGGATTCACTTTGAAGGGGCACTTGCCAAGTATTATGCCAATGGCGTAAGTGTACCACAACTCGTAAAGCCAGAGCTATACTCACGTATATCTACACGTACCGACCACTTTGAGGAGATATTCAATGTCCTCAATCATGGCTATACACTCGAATCGCTCGCATACGCTTCAAGTCTCCTCAACTATTATCTTTCGTCACTCCGATATATCAAGCAATATCGTAGTGCCATACAACGTCAGGATGGTAAGGAAGAGAGCTTTGACATCATAGAAGAGTCCATTCACTACATGAAGGAGAACATCGAGAAGCGTCTCACACTAAAGGACATTGCCGACTATACTGGTTACTCAGCAAGTCACTTTACGGCTATATTCCGTCAGTCAACAGGCAATGCCCCACTCGCCTACTTCAACATACTCAAGATGCAGTATGCCTGCAATTTGCTTACGAACACGAATATGCAAATCAATCAGATTTGCCATAAGATAGGCTTTGAGGACTGCTACTACTTCTCACGCATCTTCAGTAAGATTGTCGGAGTGCCACCTACAAAATATAGAGGCTCAATACAGAATAATGATATTGTCCATCATTAACTTTTTTCAAAACATTTACACTATTAGCAGAAAAGCGGTATCTTTGCACAAAACAAATGAAACCTGCAAGGTCTTTTTCTTGCATTACGTGCCAATTAGAACTTAGCAAAATGGTCTCACTGACCATTGGGAAGTAAAAAAACAAAAACAGAAAAAATGTTTTCTTTTGTTTTCTTTGGTTTTCCCCATGTTTTTACATCCCGTTGGTCAGTGAGACCGCTTCGCTAAGTTCTAACTGGCCGCTTTGCGGCAAAAAGCCAAACAGGTTGAAAAAATAAAATTCTTATGCAAAATACCGAATCAAAACTGTTTTTATATTTCATCTGTTGCATATCTGCCATGGGAGGACTACTCTTCGGCTATGACTGGGTTGTCATAGGCGGAGCAAAACCTTTCTATGAGCAGTTTTTCCATATCTATGACGCACCTATAATGCAGGGTGTAGCCACATCTACAGCCCTTGTGGGATGTCTTGTAGGTGCTATGGTAGCAGGTTCGCTTGCCGACAAGTTCGGTCGTAAGCCACTCATCATAACGTCTGCCGTACTCTTTACATTAAGTGCAGTCATGACAGGAGCGTTTAACAATTTCACCATGTTCAACATTGCCCGTTTCATCGGCGGTGTGGGCATCGGAGTGGCAAGCGCACTCTCTCCTATGTACATAGCCGAAGTGTCACCTGCCAATATCCGTGGACGTATGGTGAGCCTCAACCAGATGACGATCGTGTTCGGTATTCTTGCTGCTCAGATAGCCAATATGCTTATTGCACAGGACACGGGCACAACTGACCAGCTTGTCAACATTGCCAACGGAAACTGGAATAACAATATGGGATGGCGATGGATGTTCTGGGCAGAAGCCATACCTGCAGGACTGTTCCTTGTCATGAGTTTCATGATTCCTGAAAGTCCTGTGTTCCTTGCCATGAAAAGAGAGTCGGAGGACAACTGCAACAACCTAAAAACTCAAGAACTCACAAACCCACATACTCAAGAACTTAAAAACCCAAAAACTCACAAACTCACAAACTCACCTTCTCCCCTCTCGGACTTATTCACATCAAAATACAGAAAGATACTTACTCTCGGACTTGTCATAGCCGTGTTCCAGCAATGGTGCGGAACGAACGTGATATTCAACTATGCACAGGAGATATTCACCTCAGCAGGATATGACGTCAACGGAATGTTCATAGATATAGTCATAACAGGAATAGCAAATGTGCTCTTCACCTTCGTGGCACTCTATACCGTAGAGAAATGGGGACGAAGGACACTCATGCTCATAGGAGCAGGAGGACTTGGCATCATCTATCTCATTCTTGGCACCTGCTATCACTTAGGCATGACAGGTATCCTGATGGTCGCTCTCGTAGTGGCAGCCATATCATGTTATGCCATGACCCTCGGTCCTATCACATGGGTACTCCTTGCAGAGATATTCCCTAACAAGGTGCGAGGCATAGCAATGGCAGTATGCACATTTGCTCTCTGGACAGGATGCTGCACACTCACCTTCTCATTCCCTTCGATGAATGCGGCAATAGGATGTAGCGGCAGCTTCTGGATATACAGCATTATATGTATGTGTGCCTTCGTCTTCCTGTTCAGGAATTGTCCTGAGACAAAGGGAAAGGAACTGGAATAAAGGTGGCCCCCTCCCGACCTCCCCATAGGGGAGGAGAAGGAAACACCATAGGGGCTATGAGTTATGAATTAAAAGTTATAAGTTAAATTATAAAACGGCTTTCCTCTAACAGTCTCCTCCCCCACGGGGAGGACGGGAGGGGGCCTCTGTCTATTATGGTCAAAGCGTGGAAAGAAAAGGTAGTCATTCCTACCTACGAACCGGGAAAACCGGAGAAGAACCCAATATTCCTTGAAAAGAGAGTGTATCAGGGTTCAAGTGGTGTCGTTTATCCTTATCCGGTCATCGAGAGTATGGCTGACGAGAAGGTTGACAAGGAGTATCAGGCTGTGTACTTGGAGAACGAGTACATAAAGGTCATGATTCTCCCAGAACTTGGTGGACGTGTACAGATGGCTTACGACAAGATTAAGCAACGTCATTTCATCTACTACAACCACGTCATCAAGCCAGCACTCGTGGGTCTTGCAGGGCCTTGGATAAGCGGAGGTATTGAGTTCAACTGGCCTCAGCACCACCGCCCTTCAACATTCATGCCTGTTGACTACAAGATAGAGGAGAACAAGGACGGCTCAGTTACCGTATGGGTCAACGAGCGCGAGCGTATGTTCCATCAGCAAGGACAAGCAGGTTTCACTCTTCGTCCAGGATGTGCATATCTTGAGATTAAGGGACGACTATACAACCCTACCGAGACACCACAGACATTCCTCTGGTGGGCTAATCCTGCCGTGGCTGTAAATGACGCATACCAGAGTGTCTTCCCACCTGACGTGAATGCAGTCTTTGACCACGGAAAGCGTGCCGTAAGCTCTTTCCCTATTGCTACAGGCACATACTACAAGATGGACTATTCTGCGGGAGTAGATATCTCTAACTACAAGAATATCTATGTTCCGACATCATACATGGTGGCAAAGTCAAAGTACAACTTTGAGGGTGGCTACGAGAACGATACTCATGCAGGTATGCTTCATGTAGCCGACCACCATATTGCTCCGGGTAAGAAGCAATGGACATGGGGTAACGGAGACTTTGGACGTGCATGGGACCGTAACCTCACCGACGAGGACGGACCATATATCGAGCTTATGACTGGTGTATATACAGAGAACCAGCCTGACTTCACATGGCTCATGCCTTATGAGGAGAAGAGTTTCGTACAGTATTTCATGCCTTATCGCGAACTTGGTATAGTCAAGAACGCAAGCAAGGATTTCATGCTCAACATCAACCCATTGGCTACGGATGGCGACATACCTGCAGGTACAGTCAACTTCAAGGTCTTTGCCACAAGCAAGCAGAAGGTAAGGGTCATCCTCAAGAGCAAGGACGGCAAGATATATTACAACAACGAGCTTATCATATCACCAGAGTCAATACTTGACGTGACAACTGCCACAGAGGGTGCAGACTTCAACTCTCTCCGTCTTGACATAATCAAGAACGGCAAGACTATGCTCTCTTGGGAGCCTGAGCCAGACGAGATACAGCCAATACCAGATGCTGCCGAAGCTGCCCTCCTTCCACAGGACATCAAGACTAATGAGCAGCTCTATCTCACTGGTCTTCACCTTGAGCAGTATCGTCATGCCACATGGTCAGCACTCGACTACTATGAGGAAGCCCTCCGTCGTGACCCTATGGATGTGCGATGCAATAATGCCGTGGGATTATGGTATCTCCGTCGTGGACGCTTTGCCAAGGCTGAACCTTATCTCCGTACAGCCGTCAAGGTGCTCCAGAAGCGCAATCTCAATCCTTACGATGGAGAGCCTATCTACAACCTCGCTCTCTGTCTCAAGTATCAGGGACAGTACGACGAGGCATACGACTGGGCATACAAGAGCACATGGAATGCTGCATGGCAACAGGCAGGCTTCATGATGTGTGCACAGATAGCCACAATGAGAGGCGACTATGAGGATGCGCTCTATCTCATAGACAAGTCATTAATCTATGGATGGCATAACCACAAGGCACGTGCACTCAAGACTACCCTCCTCCACATCACGGAGAGCAAGGAACTTGATGCCTTTGCAAAGGAATCGCTTGCCATCAATCCATTCAACTATGCCATCCTCTACGAGACTGGCAACACGGACGAGATGCGTGAGCTTATGCGCAAGGATGCCAACAACTACGACGAGCTTGCCCTCGACTACGTAGCAGCAGGTCTCACAACTCAAGCTCTCGACATCTGGAACATAGCAATAGAGGAAGGTGCCACAACTGCACTCACATACTACTACATAGCCTGGCTCACAGGCAACGAGGACGACCTCAATACTGCAAGCCGCCAGAATGTAGCATACTGTTTCCCTAACCGTATGGAGGCAGTACAGGCTCTCAGCACATTCACGGATGATGCCAATGCCAACTATCTCCTTGGTAACCTCTTCTACGACCGTCGTCAGTACGACAAGGCAAAAGAGTGTTGGGAACGCTCAGAGGCTCTCAATCCTGCTCTTCCTACCGTACATCGTAACCTTGCACTCCTATACTACAACAAGGAGAACGATGCGGAACGTGCATTACAGGAGATGGAGATGGCATTCACGCTTGACCAGACAGACAGCCGTGTATTTATGGAGCTGGACCAGTTATATAAGAAGTTGCAACGTCCGTTTGCAGAACGTCTCCAGAACTATGAGGCTCTGCCAACTGTCGTTGCTGAGCGTGATGACCTTATCCTTGAACATGCCACACTTCTCAACCAACTCGGAAGATACGAGGAGGCAAAGGCAATCATCGACGGTCACGTGTTCCATCCATGGGAAGGTGGCGAAGGTAAGGTATCGGGACAATACCAGTTCTCACGTCTTGAGATAGCCAAGAAGATAATAAGCGAGGTAGAGCAGAACCAAGAACAGGTGGAGCGACTCAATCATGCCATCCAGCTTCTTGAGGAATGTCTCGTATTCCCTCCATCACTTGGTGAGGGTAAGTTGTATGGAGCACAGGACAACGACTTCTACTACTTCCTCGGAACAGCATTCGAGCTTAGGGCAAAAGCATATCAGGACAATGGTCAGTCATACGAAGCAGAGCGTTTCTTCAGCAAGGCAAACAAGATGTACCGTCTCGGTACACAAGGACCTACTGAACCAGCAGCAGCACTATACTACAATGATGCAAAGCCAGACAAGATATTCTATGCCGCCCTTTGTTACAAGGCACTTGGTGACGAGTCCATGGCAACAGGCCTCTTCCACAAGCTTGTGTCATACGGAGAGAAGCATATCTTTGAGGATATCACGATGGACTACTTTGCCGTTTCGCTCCCAGACCTCCTTGTGTGGGATGGAGACCTCAACGAGCAGAACCGCATCCATTGCAACTACATGCTCGCCCTCGGTCACTACGGACTGGGCAACGAGGCAAAGGCAAAGCAGTACCTCAACGAAGTGCTCAGCATGAATGTCAACCATCTTGGTGCTATCAGCATGAAGACGATGATGAGGTAATCAAATCGACAAAATTAAATTTAATAGTAGCTAAATATAGTTCTATCCGAGCAGGGGCTAAGTAGTGACTTAGTTCCTGCTTATTTCACATCAATTAGGGGTATGTATATAATAATGGGGGGAAGCATTACCTATAAATCACACTCAATTAAACAATCTGTTCCTCCCATAAAAAAAGGAGAGATGTTCTCTTGACATCACTCCTGTAACAAGAAGTCTATGACCTCATTTGGATTCTTCTTAATATTTATCACAGGTTTAGTAAGATAAATTCCAAGCTCCTTGGCAGCATCTATGAGTTGTTTGCTGAAAGATTTCTGCGCATTTCGCGAGCCAGATGTCCAATCGCTGTTCTGTTCAAAGGCCATCCTCTCTTCAAGCATTCCAACATAGCGCTGGTCACTATCTGACGCTCTTCTGGTTCGATGCTCAACAGGAACATTTCTGCTGACAGATTCGTTCCTGACATCTTTATGTCTCTTAAAGAATCCATATATCTTAGATAAAAACATGATATAATTTATTACGACATCGCAAAATTATGACATTATCGCCAATATACCAAGACAAACACAGTTTTTCTTTGCTGATTCTACAAGATTGCGTATGAGTAATCCATCTTATTCATGAGGAAAATTATTCTGTCCACGAATTAGTTACGATAATAGTACAACGTTCTCCAAACACGAATATGAATGAAATATTTCTTTTCAATAATCTCTTTTTTCTCAAACAAGAACAAAGACAAATTTAGTCTTTTAAATGTAGATGACCATAATAAATTGCCTTTATCATTTTCTTTTAAGTTAGAAACAATATTATTTCCTTGGCATCTTTGTATTTTGAAATGCTTGATACGTACCTTAATTTTCATACCTTATAATTTATGTCTCTTATGATAAAAACATGACATAATCAATTACGACATCGCAAAAATATATCATTATCGCCAATATACCAAGACAAATACAGTTTTTCTTTGTTTGCCATTAAAGATAAGTCATGTGTAACAATACCAGACCATCATAATCACACTTTATCATGAACGCACAAAAATAAAGTATCAGTTTTTAAGTTTTATCCATATTTTTAGTTACATATTATTCGTTATCCAATAAAAATTGTGTATATTTGCGAGGATTTTGAGTCAACAAGTATGTTTTGTTCTTCATCAGAACATAAAAACTTAAGGACTCAGAAACTAACTAACTCAAAAACCGCAAGAACTAAAAAATACATTCTATACTATTACGGAGCTTGCACTAAGGTGCCAATTAGAAAAACCTTAAAGAAACAGAACAAAAACAAGAAAAAACATGTTTTCATTTGTTTTCCTATGTTTTCTTTTGTTTTTCCAACTGACCGCTTGGCGGCAAAAACAGTAATACAGGTTTTACCGCGAGAACTAAAAAACTCAAGAACTCACGAACTTAAAAACTTAAATTCCGCGAGAACTAAAAAACTTAAAAACTCACAAACTTAAAAACTCAAATAAAAACCTATGAGCACTAAGCAGAAACGATTCTTCCTTACCGAAGACCAGATACCAACACAATGGTACAACATCCAGGCAGACATGGTCAACAAGCCAATGCCACCACTCAATCCACAGACAAAGGAACCACTCAAACCAGAGGACCTCTATCCTATCTTCGCAAAGGAACTATGTCATCAGGAGCTTGACCAGAAGAACGCATGGATTGACATCCCAGAGGAGGTACGAGACATGTACAAGTATTACCGCTCTACTCCTCTCGTACGCGCCTACGGACTGGAGAAGGCACTCGGAACACCTGCACACATATATTTCAAGAATGAGAGCGTAAGCCCTGTAGGCAGCCATAAACTGAACTCAGCCCTTCCACAGGCATACTATTGCAAGAAGGAAGGTGTGACAAACGTCACAACCGAGACAGGTGCAGGACAATGGGGATGCGCACTCTCATACGCAGCCAAGGTGTTCGGACTTGAGGCTGCCGTATATCAGGTAAAGATTTCATACAACCAGAAACCTTACCGTCGTAGCATCATGCAGACATACGGAGCACAGGTCACTCCTTCACCATCCATGTCAACCAAGGCAGGAAAGAAGATACTTACTGACGACCCGAACAACCAGGGCTCACTCGGTACAGCAATATCAGAGGCAATAGAACTTGCAGTAAGCACACCTAACTGTAAGTACACCCTCGGTTCAGTACTCTCCCATGTCACTCTTCACCAGACCATCATAGGTCTTGAGGCAGAGAAGCAGATGGAGATGGCAGGCGAATATCCAGATGTAGTCATCGGATGCTTCGGTGGCGGTTCTAACTTCGGAGGTATCTCGTTCCCATTCATGCGTCACAACATACTTGAGGGTAAAAAGACACGCTTCGTGGCAGCAGAACCAGCAAGCTGTCCAAAGCTCACTCAGGGAGTGTTCCAGTACGACTTCGGAGATGTGGCAGGCTATACCCCACTCCTCCCTATGTACACACTCGGTCACAACTTCATGCCAGCCAACATTCATGCTGGTGGTCTCCGTTATCATGGAGCAGGAGTCATCGTGAGCCAGTTGCTGAAGGACAAACTCATGGAAGCCGTTGACATCAAGCAGTCTGAGTCATTCAAGGCAGGAACACTCTTTGCCAAGGCTGAGGGTATCATCCCGGCACCAGAGAGCTGTCACGCCATTGCTGCAGCAATACGTGAAGCAGAAGCATGCAAGGAATCGGGCGAGGAAAAGGTTATCCTCTTCAACCTCTCTGGCCACGGACTCATCGACATGTCAGCTTACGACCAGTATCTCTCAGGCTCACTCCTCGACTTCGAGATTACCGAGGAAGACGTGAAGAAGAACATTGCCGAGCTTGAGAAGGTAATCTAAGAGAATCTCAAATCTTTGCATCCTGAGACAATGTTCCTCAACACAGAGGACACTGAGGCCACAGAGACCTTCTCGGAGATTTCTCCTCTTAGAACGAAAATTTAGAATATTAAAGAAAATTATCCGACCTATACGGCTATAAGACTTGCACTAAGGTGCATATTAGAAAAACAGTTAAGAAACAGAACAAAAACAAGAAAAAACAGGTTTTCTTTTGTTTTCCTATGTTTTCTTTTGTTTTTCCAACTGGCCGCTTGGCGGCAAAATTTCATAAAAATTCTTTGTATTTCATACTTTTCGGAACGCATAGATTTGACATTTTGAGACTTGGAATCATAAAACTCTTGGGCACAGAAAGTGCAACAGACCACCATGTCCGTTGCCTTCTGTGCCCTTGTTTTTGTCTATTTCTTCAGCCACGAATTACACGAATTTACACGAAAATTCAAGTCCTCCTGATTTTATTACACAAAGACAACTCGTGTTGTCTGCGAATGGCACGAATGCCATCCGGACAATTGACATGCTTAAAAGATTCGTGAAATTAGTAATTGCACGAGCAATTCTTCGTGTAATATACATAAGCAGTCAAAGCGTATAGGAAAAGTTAGTGTAAATTCGTGGAATTCGTGGTTAAAAAGAATATTGCTGACAAATAATATAGAACTAATCTTTCATTCTGTCATCTGAATTGTTACTCCTCATAGCCGTTCCAAATCCTATACTGATACGATATTCATCGATTCTATTAAAATCGTTTCATCAATTCTATTAGAATCGTTCAATCGATTCTATTAAAATCGATTTGCCAATTCTAATAAAATCGTTTTGTACCCGATAAGGAATGTATGAACGATTGTATCTCGATGAGACAGAATGTAGCAAAGAAAATGTGTGATACGAAATTATTTCTTCCGTATCTTAACACACGATACGAATAAAAGTATTACCTTTGCGACTGATAATAAACGTCAGTTCGAGATAAAAGTTTTATTTTATTCTCCCACGGAGCCACGGAGAGCACAGAGTTTTTATACTTAGTTTGCTAATTTTACAGGAGTTCTCGGAGGTCGCTTGTGCTCCTTGGAGCTCACAGAGCAGACTCGCTCATACGATAAAAGTTATATGTATATGTACCGGACGGCCTCCGTGCTCTCTTTGGAGCACTTGCGACCTTCGTGCGCTCATAAAAACCTGGGAGAATGATTCTCTGCTCTCCGTGGCTCCGTTAAAGTGGGAGATTTAAAAAACAGCAGATTATGAATACAATAGTCTGTCTTGAACACCTTATTTCGAACTCGCATATAATAAGAACCCGTCCATAACAGGACTAAGTATAAACTAAAAACAAAATGGAGATAACAAGACTAACATCCCTCTTTTAAAAGAACTGGTGGTGCACCCTCCGTGTAGCAAAGCAATGGAACAGTCTCGAAGCATACATGAAGTGGGAGAACAACCTCAACAACAGATTGCAGGTAAACGAAACAAGACTCATGATGGAGCTCATAACCATAAGCACTTACAGCTACGAGAAGCACCTCAATCAGGTGACATTCGGTCTCAGCTACAGATTCTAAGCAAGTTGCATACACATAAGAACGCAAGAACTTAAAAACTCACAAACTAAAAACTTATAAACATAAAAACTTATAAACTTAAAAACTTATAAACTTAAAAACTTATAAACTCAAAAACTTAAAAACTTATTAGATTATGGACAAAAGAACCATCATTGGTGCTGCATGCATCGTGTCCATCGGACTCTACAGCCTCGGATGGACAATCAAGACAGGAATCGTGGCATTCAAGGACCGTGACCGCATCGTGACAGTCAAGGGACTTGCCGAACGGGAGGTGAAGGCAGACAAGGTTACATGGCCACTCGTGTACAAGGAGCTTGGCAACGACCCTATGGAGATGTACAATCTCCTTGAGCGCAAGAACCAGAAGGTAGTAGCCTTCCTCAAGAATGCAGGAATAAAGGACTCTGAGATTATCGTCAATCCACCATCAATATCTGACCGTCAGGCAGACAACTATGGCAATGACATCCTCAACTATCGCTACAAGGCAACGAGTGTCATCACCGTCACATCCACCGATGTGGAGAAGGTCACATCCCTCATCCGTCGCCAGACAGACCTCATGAAGCAGGGAGTAGCCATCGTCAATGACGAGTACGGCAACTCCATCAACTACGACTTCACGGGACTCAATACCATCAAGCCTGCAATGGTGGAAGAGGCTACACGCAATGCACGTGCCACAGCCGAGAAGTTTGCAGAAGACAGCGGTAGCGACCTCGGCAACATCCGTACCGCCTACCAGGGACAGTTCTCCATCGAGGACCGCGATGCCAACACCCCATTCATCAAGCGAGTACGTGTAGTCACTACAATAGAGTATAACCTCGAATAACACAGACATCCCTCCACCCGACTCAGGGTGGAGGGATGTTCTTTTTTACCACAAATGAATCTCTTCCGAAACATGTAAGACCTATTATTTGTTTCATGGCTAAACAATATATATACTTTTTGAGTCACTAAATCTTTGTCAGAAGGCGATAAATTCATACATTTGCAGAGAATTTTACATATAACAAGAGATTGGTCACATCGGATAACAGTTTCATCAGCCTCATAAACGCACATGACATGAGCGGTTATAAGGAGCTTTACCATCGTTACTACAAGGCGCTGGTAATGCATGCCGAGGGTATTGTGGGGGAGATTCTGATGGCGGAGGATATCGTGGAAAACGTGATAGTGACCATCTGGAACAGCAACAAGACTTTTGATGACACAAAGGCTCTGGAAGCATATCTGTATCGTGCCGTACACAATATGGCAATGAATGAATTGAAACACAATGCCGTAATCAGCAGCTATGAACAGAATATGATGTTATCCTGTCACGAAGCGATGGACGAATACGATGAGGAATACGAACTGCAGATTGTGAAACTCATGGAGTATGTGGACGGATTGCCAGAACGAATGCAGGAGGTAATCAACAAGAGCATGCAGGGAATGACCGCAAAACAGATAGCGGAACATCTGCATCTGTCTGTAGAAACGGTAAAGACTCACAAGAAACGTGCACTCAAGATGCTAAGGGAAGCGTTCGAGCCCCCCAGCCCCCAAAGGGGGCGGCCATCCGGAGAAAAAACAAGATAAGGATAATGTCCCACCACCCCATTTTGAGTTAGTGGGTAACTCTATTAGAGTTAGTGGGTAACTGCAATATAGTTAGTGGGTAACTCTATGTGAGTTACCCACTAACTAAAAATGACTTAGCCAAGACACCATTTTGTCTTTCTTTAACAGATAATCCTTCGTCATTGCGACGAAGGATTTTTTGTTTACAAGTCGAAGCTGAGGCGCTGACGGGCACGGCTTACACCGTTTCCACCCGTTATGTTCTCATCCATACCTGTGTTGCTGCTCGCTTTGTTTACGTCACTTCCCACAAGCAGTGAACAGCGAATCTGTACTCCTGCCATACGCATTGATGGCTCTGAATAATTCTTTTTCATATTCTTTGAAATTTAACTATCTACTTTTAAGAACGAAAATTAAAGCAAAATCTTTCGAACTGTATGGTTGTAGTTTTGCACAAAGGTGCATATTAGAAAAACAGTCAAGAAACAGAACAAAAACAAGAAAAAACATGTTTTTTTTGATTTTATTTGGTTTTTACCATGTTTTTTTAACTGGCCGCACTGCGGCAAAAAACAACATACAGTTTCAACCGTACAGGTCGAAATCTTTTTTATACGTTTCTGTAATCTGATTTATGACAATTATAAAATGCACCTTCGGTGCTGTTTCTGCACGAATTATCACCAATTAGCCACGAATTATCAAAAATAATTAATTATAATTCGTGAACAATTAATGATAATTCGTGTCAAAATAAATTTTCGTTCATTTTTCACTTAATCACGACTTTGCGGCCATTCACGATGTACACGCCCTTCTCTGTTGGCTTCTGGCTGAGCTTGCGGCCGTCGAGAGAATACCATGCGGCAGATTCATCGCCAAGGACTATCAGGTCAGTAGCAATGGAAGTCGTCTCACTGTCCGTGTTGAGGTTGAAACCGGTCAACTGACGGGCATTGAACGTATTGTTGTCATCGCCAATCTTGAAGTAGGCACGACAAGCACCGATGGTCGTTGTGCCCTTTCCGTCAGGGTAGTACAGATGGTTGTTTGCACCGAGGAAGAGCACGGTCTTGTCCTCGTCGTTGAACACCTTCTTCTCGTATGTACCCACAAAGCGGACAGGCACGTCACCAGCCTCACTCTCAAAGTCGTTGTTGGCATCACTTACTGTCACGCCTGTGAACACAGGGTTTGAGATGTCGCTGCCCTTTGCCCACTTGATGATGTAAGGCTTTCCTGCCGTGAGCTTGCTCACAGGCTCGCTGAAGTTGAGGTTGAGCGTGCTGCCGTTGATGCTTGCCGAAGCCAGTTCACGTGCCTCAGCACCGTCAAGCACACTGCCTGCTATCGTCTGGTCAAATGGCAGACATATTGTGTTCCAGTCGCCGTCCCTGTAGAGGGTGCGGTTGGCAAGGGTGAGGTCATACACCTTATCCGTGTTGGCAGCAACAAACGAATATATGTCTGTGGCATCCGACATCTCCATCACGTTCTTTGTCCACAATGCACTGACCGTGATGTCCTTTGCAGGCATGCTGAATGTTCCGTCTGAGATGGCAACACCGTCGCTCTTGTATGTCGTCGTTGCCGTGTAGCCAGTACGTGCATTGCTGCCGAGAGTAACCTTGGCACCTTCCACATAGTATGCCTTTCCGTCATATATGTATTTTGCATTGGCGGCTGTGGCATCATCATTTAATGACAACTGGTACAAAGACTTGTTGCCACCACCGTCTTTATAAGAATTCATATTACCAACAAAAGAATAGCCATTATGATTGTAATAAACACAGTTCTTGATGACTGCCTTCGAATAGGCAGTACAGCATATTAACGAATTCTTTGCCAAACCATCTATCTCCGTATCTATCACGGCACAGCCGTCAATAGTGCCCGTAGACAGTCCGGCAATAGCTGCCCCATAACGTCCTCCAGATATTGAGCCTCCAAACACTGTGCAGTTACGTACAACAGTTGTTTCACTTTGCATAGCACCAACAATACATCCACACGCAAGCGCATCTTCATCTTTTGTATAAAATTGTGGGTCTATAAGGACGATATTCTCCAGACACGCATTACCATCCACACAAAAAAACAAACCTAACAGACCATTACGAGAAAGATACAATCCCTTGATAGAATGTCCCTGACCGTCAAAGTGTCCACGGAAGTATATTTTACCAGAGATCCCGGCTTCATAAACACCAATCGGTGTGAAGTTAGCACCATTCTTCTTCTGGGCATCCGTAAAGTCGAGGTCTCTTGTCAGTTTGAATGTCATACCGTCACATGTGGAAATATGTGAGTACTCTCCCAACAGGTTGAGGTCCTGCTCGCTGTTTACCTCGTAGTAACCGTCTTTGTTGTAAGTCAAGAATGCAGTGAAGTAGCCATCAGGCTTAGGACGAGCTTTTGTTTTTGTTAAAGAAGTCTTTTTGAATCCGGGAAGGCTGGTACATCCACTAAACATAGCAGTTGATGTCTTCAGCGTACTCTTGTTCCAGTTTCCATTACAGAAGATTGTCTTAAGGCTTGAGCAGCCACTAAACATATTGCTTGTATTAGAAAGCTTTGTGACATTCCATCCCAGGAGATTCAGTGCCTGAAGTCCTGTACATTCACGGAACATTTTAGTCATGTTTGTTACCTTTGATACATTCCATCTGCTTAAATCCAGTGTTTTAAGACCTGTACAAGATTCAAACATATAACTCATATTAGTAACATTTGACACATCCCAGTTTTCTATGCCTCTCAATCTGCTTCTACAGTATGCAAACATATATTTCATGTTTTTCACACTGCTTGTGTTCAGTTCATCGATATCACTGAATTCAGCATTGTTCAGACCATAGAACCAGTAAGCAGTAGTCGTTGGACGTGCAGAGGCGAAACTATCGTCAAAATACACAAAAGTAACAGCCTCATTTCTTTCTGCCACATCCTTACTTATACTACTTACATACCATGCTGGATAATCAGCAGTGGTAGGGACATCAAAGATGCAACGGCCGCCTATACTCGTAGTACGCTTGCTCCACACATCCTTACCTTCAGGGATGTCTGTCGGACGCTCACCGTAGTAGAACGTAAGCTTCACTCGGTTGGCATCAAACTTACTAAAACTACCATTGGCATCCCTCTGATGAACAGATATTGTACCACCGGTTTCTTCAGCGATGACATACATCACGCTCTTTGCCATTGCCGACTGGGCAGTCATGACAAACACCATCAGCAGCAGTGCAGCTGCCGACTTTCTCGCTGCATCACCCAGCCAGCAGGCAGACGACACAGTCAATTCCTTAATTTTGAGAAACATTGTTTTTTATTATTTAATATTATGTTAGAATATCAGTTGTTATTGTCGTTTCGTCTATGGGGGGTAATAACGCAAAAAGGCACGTCTCTATCTACATAGAAACGTACCCTATAACGTAGCCGCCCATGAAGGCGCACCCATTGAATCCGTATTTACAATGATTCTGGGAGGGGGCGATTATCAGCGATTTACATCTCGCCTCAGCATCACAAAGACGACAAGCACCCTGTACAGCCCTTTCACATGCCGTACACACCGAAACAATTATATCAGTAATGCTTATCATTTTGGGTTCAAAACAGCTTTAACATTTTTTCTGCCACAAAGTTACAACATTCCTTTCAATTATACGCATAAACGAGCACAAAAAGTTTAATTTTAATGAGGAATTAGGAGTTAGGAATGAGGAATTAGTAATTAGTAATGAGGAATAGCAAGTGTAAACAAGAGGTTTCACAATAACTGTGTAACAATGACCGCCAAGCGGTCACCTGTCAATAGGATTGCAAACGCACGCCTATCAATAGGACCGCAAAGCGGTCTCCTCTCAATAGCCGTGGGTTCGCAGAACCTACGGATTGCGGACCACGGACAATACATGCACGCTGAAGGCGTGCCCTAAATGACATAATAGCATATTGGGGCACCCATTCAGGGTGCGCACAACACATTATCATCTTTTCGTACCGTAGGTTCTGCGAACCCACGGCTATTGAGAGGCGACGGTTTCACCGTCTAGTAATGAGGAATTAGGGATTAGGAAATACTTGACTTTTTCTTTTGAAAATTCACGTCAAGACACACTTATCTACCCCTATGTCTTCGGCAATCCTTCGTGCATCCTTCGTGAGAAGACCGGACCCTCTCCCCGTCCCTCCCCCTCTATGGGGAGGGTGTTAGTTACTATGTTCGCCAATTTAGCGTTCGTGGCAACTTCTTATTCTTCTCCCTGTGTGGTTGTTGGAGTTGGACTGCCTTTATCCGGATGGCCGCCCCCTTTGGGGGCTGGGGGGGGCTCTGACATTGCAAAGATACGTTGATTCTGTTTTTCTGCCAAGAGATTCATAAACGTGTTTGTCGATTCCGTTCGATTCCATTCGATTCTTCGTAAGTCTTTTGATTATATTTTAGAATTACTCATTAAATCACATGATTTCTTGTCACATTGTATATTTGTTCGTACCTTTACACGCATAAAAACATCATTTATGGTATGGGGCACCGCCGTAGGTTCTACGAACCCACGGTTATTGATAGGCGACGGTTTCACCGTCAGGCAGCCAACAACAGTGGATTTGCAAAATACGCTGATATGAAGATGCGACGATTTCCATTCAAAATGCCACATCGCAACAAGACCGCAAAGCGGTCTCCTTTTAATAGCCGTGGGTTCGCAGAACCTACGGACTGGATAAAGATAACGAATCAATAACATGCACGCTGAAAGCGTGCCCTAAAATAACAACACCATGGCATATACGAAATTAATTTACCACATTGTATTTCGTCCGCAGAACAATGCTCCTGCTATTGCAGAAGCACACGAGCGGGACCTATATATGTATATCTATGGATTCTGCAAAAACCATCAATGCGTATTGTACCGAATAGGAGGCATGCCAGACCATATTCACATGCTTGTAGGTATGCATCCGTCAATCGCTATCGCATCATTTGTGCATGATTTGAAAATAGCGACAGGCAATTTCATGCGTTCGCACCATGATATGTTCCCATTGTTCAATGGATGGGAACGCAGTTATGGTGCATTCACATACGCAGAAGCAGACAAAGACCGTGTAATTGAATATATAAAAAATCAAAAGGAACATCACAAACACATAAGCGCCCGAGACGAAATGATTGCATTTCTAAAAGAATACGGAATAGAATACGACGAAAAATATATATAAAACATCATTTATGGTATGGGGCACCCCTTCAGGGTGCCGCAACACATTACCACCACCTATCCGTAGGTTCTACGAACCCACGGCTATTAAGAGGCGACGGTTTCACCGTCAAGAAAAAATCCCGACCTGTACGGTTGTAGTTTTGCACAAAGGTGCATATTAAAAAAACAGTCAAGAAACAGAACAAAAACAAGAAAAAACATGTTTTTTTTGATTTTATTTGGTTTTTACCATGTTTTTTTAACTGGCCGCACTGCGGCAAA
>JAFYAT010000109.1 GCA_017540585.1 Bacteroidaceae bacterium
GTTGTTCTTGTTTTGTGAATAAGTAGGTTTGCAAAATTATTTCGACCTGTACGGTTGAACCTGTATGTTGTTTTTTGCCGCAGTGCGGCCAGTTAAAAAAACATGGTAAAAACCAAATAAAATCAAAAAAAACATGTTTTTACTTGTTTTTGTTCTGTTTACTTCCCGCTGGTCAGTGAGAAAAGTTCTTGACTGTTTTTTTAATATGCACCTTTGTGCAAAACTACAACCGTACAGGTCGAAATTATTTTTATAATGATTGTATTGATTAATGATGTAGGTTCAGCGCACAAAATAAATGAGTGTAGTGACTCCTACTCGATTGTTTTTAGGCGTTGAAGATGCGCAGTAGGCGGTGCAAGGATTGTATGAATAATTATGCACACCTACTTATATTATTTTTCCTTGCAGCATGCACATTTCTTATCCTTTGCACATGCCTGTTTCAGTTCGTTGATAACATCAGCTTCTACCTTTGACATCTTCTCTGTAGGTTCATAACGCTTAATGACACGACCATCACGAGATACGAGGAACTTAGTGAAGTTCCACTTTATATCCGCATTCTTGTCATAGTCAGCATCTTTCTTGCGCAACATATTGTCCATGAACTTGCCTGACTCATCGTTGAGGTCGAAGCCCTCAAATCCTTTCTGCGCCTTCAAGTAAGCAAAAAGTGGAGACTCGTCCTTACCATTAACGTCAATCTTGTCAAACTGAGGGAACTGAATGGCATAGTTGGCTGTACAGAACTCATGAATCTCCTTTATTGAACCTGGAGCCTGCGCACCAAACTGGTTGCAAGGGAAGTCGAGAATCTCAAGTCCCTCTGCATGACACTTAGCATAGAGTGCCTCAAGTTCCTTATACTGAGGAGTGAATCCACAGCGTGTAGCTGTATTCACAATCAGCATTACCTTTCCCTTATAGTCTGACAATGACACGTCCTTGCCAGCGTCATCCTTCACCTTGAAATCATATATTCCCTGTGCCAACATGCTCATAACGCTCATTGACATCACCATACAAATTGTTAATAGTCTTTTCATACTTTTGTCTTTTACGTAAAACTGAATTATTTTCTATATTTTTCTATCATTGCTCTGAGAGTGCTACCGTGGTGTCCTTCCTGCTTAGCAAAGATTTCCATCTCGTCTGCTGCTTCATTCATACCAGCCGCACGGAATGCCTGTGCAAATTGTCCTACCTGCTTTTCACCATTTTCCTCACCAGCAGCAAATGATTCTGCAAACTTCCAGATATCTGCATTATACTTGCCAATAAGAGTTGCATAAAAGCCTGCATGTACAGCCTCTTGATTAGCCATCTCCATGAATGTCTGCGATACCTCCTCTGGATAACCCTGTTCGCGAGCCATACGGGCAAGCGCATAATAAGTCATCACACCAGCTGCCTCAGCTTTTGCAGCACCATCACATAACTTTTCGAAGTCTGTTCCCTTCGCAATTCCGTAAATCATATAATTTCTTTTATTGGTATAATACCAAGATTATAAAATGTTTGTGTATGTCATGAACGAAAAAAGTATTGAAAAAGCTGGCAAAAAGATACATTTATAATACTAATGTTTGCCTTTCTTTATCGTTCACGATACAAATGTACGACGATTAATTTATATCGCAAGCGATTTATATAAGAACTTTATCCAAAATATTAAAAATATCGCTTACGACAATAAATATGCGCACAGAATACGAAAACAAGAAAACAAGCAACACGTCCTTTTTCGGAGAAAAGAACAAAGACTGCATATCATTACGAGAACAATAGATGAAGGTAGAAACTACAAGAATTCGTGTGGGTGATATCTTTACAACGAAATCTTGAAGAAGTAAATCCGAAACTTGAGTTTTAACAACATTTTAACGTTCTCCACCATAATTAAACTATAGCAACAACGCATCATCAAAATTCTGTAAAACTCTGAATAAAAGACTGGCGAGGGCAACGTCTAATGGTATACCCTCGCCAACTGATTTCGAATTCCTTAAATTAAATGGCAATCCCTATAATAACACCAATTAACCTACGTACACAGATAATAACTTACAAATTAAGAACATACCTAAAAGGAATGCAATTAATATGAATAACAAAGCCGTGTGTCATACTGCATGAGCAGTTGACACACGGCTTACGTTATCGTAGATGATGAATTATATTGCCTGACTCATCATTGCATGGTAAATGAGGAGTCACCACCTTATCTGCTATTCACCAAACAATATATTCCAAAAGCCTTTACTCTTTGGTTCTTGATATGGAAGTCTCTTGTAAAAAGTATAGACATCACCCTTTATTGAATCTGTATCAGCATATTTGTACTTAATCAATCCTTTGGATTTACTCCATAAGAAATTATCACATTCACAGGGATTCCACCTAACTTTCAACAATTCGGAGTTAAAATCTTCAACAAACACCAAATCATTATATACAACATCATCAACAGTATATTTATACATTTTCAAAATACCATTGTAATCCTCAAGGTATAAATGATTTGAAGGTCCATGTAACAAAGTGCTAAATCTATCTGCAAAATTAAGACGTACAAATAAATCCGTTTTATTCTCCTTAATTATCAAAAAACGGAATTCCAATTGATTTTTATTATGCCACATTTTTGCATGAAATGAACCACTTGCATTAAACACCTCTGCACCGACATTACTTACAAGACGTGATGTTGAATTGTGAATAGCTTTCTCATTTACAAACAAAGAATCATATTCATCTGAGGTAGAAGAACGAAATAAAATAGTATCACCTTCTTCGTACGGAGACATCCATGCGAGTTCATCATCATCAAGATTATACATTCTATCATAAAGACACAAAGTAAGTACTTGTGACAAAAACAAGCCCCAAACAACAAATATGATTCCGAAAAAAAAATATTTACGCATTATTACCGATAAACTCTTTCATATAAAATTCCATCAACAGGAAAATTATCAACCATAGTATTAATACTATGTCCGCTACCACCTGTATAGTTCGTAACATTGACCCTTTCTCCAATATAAAAGCCAATTGTTGTATTTGGATGCATATTTATAATTTGCAGAGGATCCGTTTTCTGCCAATCTGTACCTTGCATAACATAATTATAAATTTTTGATGTATCAAATTTGTTTCCTGTCAAAAGCCTCTCTGCAAACACTCCGCATGCCATCAAATTATTCAATGCAGCAGGATTAAATGTAATGGCATACCTACCAGTCATAAGACTTGCAAGCGTAGCTAGACCTCCACCTAAAGAATGACCAATAAAAGTAAGATTTTTATCTGCTAAAAGATCGTTCAGTTTAAGTGCCAGAGATAGTGCAGAAGCATATTGTGGAGCTTTTCCTTCAAAAAACTGCTGAAGATCAGTTGCGATATCTGCTACAGATGTAATATTAGTTCCCGCAAAAACTAAAACATACGATTCGCCATCGTTACTTTTCAGCAACATAGCATCAAGACCCGTCAAATCATGCAAGTTCAGCCCGAGTTTCTTTGCCTCATCATCAGCAATATACCATCCATTGTTATTCAATTCTTTTAAAAAATTTTCGGCATCACCAGAATAGCCTAAAGCTGCCATTATTGCTGCCAAACGATGAACAGGAACATATTTCGGGACATTGGGTTTGGGTGGTAAAGTAATTTTAACTGGTCTTAAAAAAACTTCAACAACTTTTTTATCTGGCTTAACATCTTTATCAATTGTTTTTGTTTTTTCCTTTTTTTCTTCACCTTTCTTTCCTTCTGTACCAGTTTTTTTTACAACAGAATCATCATCTGTTTCCTCGTCTGTATTTGGATTTTGGACAAATTCGACACTACTACCGCCACCGCCTCTTACAGAAACGGCAGGATATTTACAATTGCTAAGTGGAGAACGATACCAACCAATTTCCTTGTCATAGCAATTATCTCCTGGTTCTTGATACATGTGCTGCGCCATAACGTCCGCACCTGCCTTGAACATGAAGGCATGCTCCTTGATTACTATCTGCAAATTTACAAACAGTAACATAAATAACAAAATCTTCTTCATATTTTTAGCGTTCACGGATTATTATTGTTTGATAAACATGTTCTCCAGCCACTACATGAAGCACATAAACACCATCCGTAAGGTTCGGAGTCAATGTAAATGTATGCTCCCCTGCCTCCAATGCACCAAGGTTGTAACTCTGCATGTTCACTCCAGAACGGGTGTAAAGGCAAATCTTTGTTGATGCACATGGTTCGTCAAGTTCAAAGCGGACTGTAACCTGACTCTTGAATGGATTAGGGTAAGCCCATATCTTACTGTTGTCACCACTCTGGGTATCTGCCATCGGATAGTTACAACGTCTTAGACACAAGTACATCGGACGTGCAGGTTCAAGCTCTGCCATAGAATACAGACGGAGCTGACCTGAGATGTATTCATCCATATAACTGATGTCTGCCTTGTCAAAACGATAAAGTTGCTTCTTTTCTACTGCATAGCGGTCATAGGACACGACCTCAGTACTGTCAAACTTAAGTTCTCCCTGTGGCGTTACATCCGCATTGAAAAGGACCGAATCATTGCCGTGAAGCCATAGTCCGCTGAGATGTCCATCCTTCTCGCACATATCAACAGTAAGTGGACGCTCCGAGATAACATACTGTCCACTCCAGTCGTATGTGACAAGCACTCCCTGATACTTGCCTGCAAGTGCACCTGTATTGTCTGGCACGTATGGCTCAATGTCTGGCATAGTTGCTGGTATCTCCATCGTTTCATCAATGTTCACGAAATGACGATTAGGGTCATTCTCAGGCTTCTCCTTGTTCAGTTCATCCATGGCATCACGATAGTCGTATGTTGCAGCACGTTCAAGGAAGAACTTTGCAGAAGACTCATCACGCTCCACGCCATAGCCATTACGGTAACATAGACCAAGCATAAACATGGAAGGAACATGTCCTTTTTCTGCAGCACGTTGGAAAAACTCTATAGCCTCAGTATAATCCTGCTTACATCCAAGTCCCTTGTAAAGCATGAAGCCTGCATTGTAGCAACAGGTTGGAGAACCCGCATCCGCTCCATTGCGGAATGTCTCATACGCTTTCACAAAATCCTGCTTTGATGGCTCAAGATACTTGTAGTACATACCAAGGTTATGATAAGCCATCTTGTAGCCATTGGCACCAGACTCCTCCATATAGGCAATTGCCTTTGTCGTATCAGGCTCTACACCAAGTCCGTGGAGATAGGCGATGCCAAGCACATTGAGTGTGAAGGCATCACGTTCAGTTTTGAGTGCATCTTCGAGTACACCTACTGCCCAAGTCTTGTCGTGTGTCGTTTCCTTTCCCTTCAATACATCTACGGCAAGACGCATGTCATCATAGTTCAGCTGTGCCGACATGGAGTTTGCCATCATCAGCAAAGCGATAAACGTAAGACACTTACGTAATCTTTTCTTCATAGTTTGTTTTGTTTTATTTGTTATTAGAGTTATTAATCTGGCAGCAACACGTCACCATGCATACGTATTGCTTACCCTTTTCTTCTTTTCTTCCTTTGCCTCTGCATTCACACGCTTACGTGTGTTCAATGCCTCGTGCATCCTGATGCCGTCAGGACGATTCTTGTAGAGTTCATCAAGATTGTTCCTCATGGTCTCGTCGTCACCAACAAAGTAGTCACGATAGAACATGTCAAGGGTGAAATACTTCTCCAGCAGATACATCTGTCCTACACTGTCAAGTTCCTCCGTAAGCTTAGCCTTTTCAAGGTCGTTCCATATCCTGCAAGCATTAAAATGCGCTTCATAACGATTTTTCTCGTTAAGTACAGTCTCTATCTGCTTTCGAGTCAAGACCTTCTTCATGGCATCCATCTCACTCTTTGCAAACCATACAGTAGGATTCTTTCGTTTCATACGTGCAAACGAAATAGCTTTGTCCATAATAAACGTGTATTTCTTACTGCTAAGTTTCAATGGCTTTGCAAGTTTTAGAGCCATACTGATGCTTCTGCCTGAGATCTCATGATTCTCTGGAATAAGAAGAGCATCAATGGAGTCCTGAAACAAGCTGTCAATCTTCATTTTCTCCATTACACGCTGTCTTGGTGTGTTATCAAGAAAATTGTGTGCATACTTCCTATACTCCCTGTCCTTGACAAGATTCATAAGGTGCAGTCTGTCCTTGACGTCAACACGGTACTTCAGGCACAATGTCACGTATGCATCCTCGCTAACACGATCCACAAACTGTTGCAAGTCACTCTCATGTTCTTGAAGCACCTTACTCTCATCCTTGCTGTATGCCAAAGACTGTGAACTGGCACAGACACACCACAAGGAAGCCATAATCAGCATTACGGTTTTGATTTTTCTCATAGTTCTATTTTTCTTTATTGTTATTTGAGTTATTATCCTTATATTTTCTTGCCTCTTCCTGTATTGCATCCGATTTCTCATTACGCACTCTCAACGGAAGAGACACGATATCATCTGCATAGCGCAAAGCCATGGTAGTATTGCCACATTTATCATACCACTGCATGAGTATGTACCTTGCCATCAAGTTCTGGGGAATAATGGCACATACCTTTTCAAGATAAGTAATGCCATCCTTTGTCTTGTCCATTCTATCACAGCACATAAAGCAACGGAACAATATCCTTGGCTCGGTTGTATATCTTAAAGCGTTATCATAACATCTCAACGCTTTCTCATAATCGTTTTCCTTACAGTAGAAATCTGCCATAGTGTTCCAATATGCTTCTGACGTACCAACAGCAGTGGCAAGTTCTTTCAGTTCGGATTTTGCAAGACTGCTATCATCTGCATGTTGTTCCTTGATGGACTTCAAGCGGTCCTGTGCGTACGTATGGGGAAAATGTACAGTACCACAAGAAACACAACTGACAAGTAGCACAATAATGTATAACCTTGAAAACACACATCGTGTCACTATTGGTTTCTCACGACTCATTACATACCCTGCATAACACATCATGACAATCCATGTTTGAATGGAAGTATAGGCGAAATTGACCAACGACATGACAGCAAAGCCCACCACTATTGACAAGGACGAATAGTCATGTTGTCTGTACGCACTAATCATCAGGGACACATAGAATGAGAGCATAAAGCACATGCCAATGACTCCTGCCTCCACGCCATGCTCAAGATAATCATTGTAAGCCATATAGACAGCATCTGCCGTCACACGTTCTTCTTCAGTTGACCGGTCGCTTACAAAGTATTCACCCTGTCTGAGATTATACTCACGCTGAAACATTCCGATGCCGCTACCCACCGGATTATCAATAATCATGTCTGCACTCACTTTCCAGATAAGGAGCCTGCCATCCGACGAACCCTTCTTGGCATGATACATACCTATTATTGCCACAAATGACAATACGCATGCAATAGACAAAAGCAACACTTTCGATTGTCTGCAGAGAATACCCCATCTACATCGTACCTTATCCGTTGTCAACATACGTACAAGAACTATCGTTGCAAGTCCTACAAATGCGGTTCTACATTTAAGTACATAAAGGAAGCATATAGAAAGGACAAGCATAGTCAACAGAAAATACACATGCCTTGATGTTTTAAGTTTGTCATATACCATTGGCAGACACACAGCAAGAAGCATTGCCGTAGCATTCGGATTAAGGTTTAATCCTGTCAATGCAAAGAAATCATTACCAGACTTAACAAATCCGAGAACTTGAAACACCAGACTGCCCAAATGAAGAACAAGCATCAACAGACAACCATTCTGAACCCATCTGAAAGTTAGCTGCCCTGAACGTAACATGACAGAAAAAGAAAGCATAAGAAGTATGCTGGTTAGTATATACACAAGTCTATACTCCTCTGCATCCTTGACAAAAACAGAATGTAATAATATATACAAGCCCCACATCACCAATATGACAGATGATGCACTTACAGCCTTTGCGCCCTTTGATAATGCGACAATCAATCCGATAAAAACAAGAAGCAAGGCAAAAGACCCATACATAAGATACTGCGACATAACAGGATATATAAAGAGGTCTGTATCCACAGTCGCGAAAAGACACAGAGCACCGAACAAGACGATGCCCATCTTATTGACAAAAATGTTCATAAGAAATGTTCAATCAGTCAGGATTATTCATTTGAAGTAACAATACGTTCCACACCCTCAATCCAAGGGAACTTGAAGTATTTCCGGGAATCAGCAGAGAATGAATACACGACAAAGCGTCTGTCCTTATGCTCTGGATTGACATGTATTGACATAACGGATTTGACTCCGTCTTCAACAGAGCCATTTTCTGCCTTTGCAAATTCCACCAAGGCATTTAAGCGTTCATTGCGAAAATGGTCTCCAATGAGGAACAGGTTCTTGCCGGCAAGCATTTCGTCCGTGACATCCACATCTGCCACAAGGGGCAAACTGTTAAACAAATAATCCTTGTAGTCATGGCTTATCAGATTTACCATATTCCTATAATCGGAAGAATGATTGCCTGATTCATATACATACACAAACGGTGATGAATACATATCCACAACCGCAATACAAGAATCGGAACAAACATCATGTACAGCAGTAGTACGCTTTTTCTTCTTACCATCGAAGAAATCAAATGCTTCCTTTCCGGTCACGACCGCATTATATAGCAACTCGGTATTTATCTTCTGAGTAAACTCAACTGGAACACCATTTGAACGGCAATCATCTATCAGATCGCCATACACCTTATATGGTGTATGCTTGTCATTAGGGTCGGCAAAAATCATGACTGGCACTCCTGCCAGTTTCGCAAGATTATTCTCCAGGGAATGTTTTCTCGTCCACTCACTCTGGAGTCTCTGATGGTATGCTGGAGTATATGTACCAACGGCAGCAAACATACCTGGATTTTCCGTTGCCATCTTCAAGGCACGGTAACCTCCAGTACATATTCCATGCAGATATATCCTATCCCTATCTATATCATACTGGCTCTCAACATCTGCCATCGCCAGTTTCAACTCAGAATTTGCAAATGGCGTCACATCCTCCGTATGGTACATACGAGCCTCTGGCATCATTACGATGAAGCCATGTGTATTTGCAAGTTCCTGAATTATATTGATTGCCCACTGGTGAGCAAACTGTGGAGAGACAAAGAAAGGATGATGATTCACAACCTCAGGACGTATTACGACCACAAGCGGATATTTCTTTCCCTTACGTACATTATCGGGAGTAACAAGAAGATATCTTTGAATTCCACCATCAAGCGAAGATACGTATGACTTGAACTGCACATTGAATGCTGTCCTTATTCTGTTTCTGGAATTTGAATTGCATATATGCTCTATCTGATATGTCAGTGGAGCTATCTTGAATTGCCACCACCAATCTGTCTTTCGGGTTTCATGCTTCAACAGGAAATCAAGTCTGTACAATATCTGTCCTGTTTCCATGTACTCTCTCGATTCACGGGGCAATGACATATGTAATGCTTTCAGTTTCTCATATACATTGTCGAATGTATCACATACTATCGGCTGTCTGACTGTCTGACCAGCTATTGTCATCTTGCACATATATGAATGTCCTTCACGTATGCCTGCAACTGGATAATCATTCACTCCTTTCTTCAAGGATGTCCTGAACACAGTATTTCCTTGTACGTCAGTAATCTCCAACTTCACTGGTGTATGAAATATCTGCTGATGGTCATTAGTCAAGCGTAAAACCATCTCCGAAGGACTAATCTCTGGAACTACTATGTTGTTACTCTGACCATTAACATACAACTTGGCAACGGCAATGCTGTCATACACAGTTGTCTCAAGACTATAATCATTGTTCTTAGCTATAGTCTTTACGAGATAGCGGTTCACGCCCTTATTCAGATGTATAGGATAGAAGTTCTTACCCTGTATCTCGACACGATGCAACAACTCGCCATTAAGTCGCTGATAGCACTTCATTTGCTTCTTTACATCAAGATACATATCCGCTTCCTTGTCCGATACAATGTCACATGCAAGATAAGTTACCTTTCCCTCAAAGGCACGTCGCTTTTCATTGGTATTCAGACCAAAGACCTCTGAAAGATCCAACAGATTGTATATCGGACTATAGTTTCCATTGTACCAATACGGATTCAAGGAATCCGGATTCTGCAAATCACCCAATGACAAGATATCATCGTTTACAGATTCCGAGTACAAGGAATCATATAGAGGAGTAAAAGAGCCACAGACATACCAGTCAGCTATCGGTCTGGACTTTATGTCCGCCCTTTCTATTTCTACATTATGTGATACTACTGGAGTATTAGGGTTATAACAGGAATAAAACAATAAGGATACGGCTATTGTGCATAAAAGCACACGCCATACATGTGAATTCTCACATGCTTTTAAAGGTTTAGAGACACAGTAAGTAAGTAAGTAAGTAAGTAATAACACAATTATTGAAATGACCAAATATTTCAGCCATTTTAACACTATTTATTGCATTATTATTTGATTGATTTGTAATCATATCAA
>JAFYAT010000110.1 GCA_017540585.1 Bacteroidaceae bacterium
ACGATGGCTGTGTGCCTATGGTGCTTCCTTCTACTCCCCCACGGGGAGGTCGGGAGGGGGCCGTTGCTACAGGTTTGTGTACCCCTTTGGCAACTGTCGGCAGTTGTAGCCAGAAGCCATAATCTCGCCGTAAGCACCAGCAGAGAGCATGGCGATGAGGTCGCCTCGCTTAGTGCCGTTGAGCTTTATATCTTTGTCGAATACGTCACTTGATTCGCAGATAGGTCCTACCACATCGTATGTCTCCTCTGGAGCATCACTTGTGAGGTTCACAATCTTGTGGTGTGCATCGTAGAGGGCTGGACGAATGAGGTCGGTCATTCCTGCATCAACGATGACGAACTTCTTGACAGAGCCTTGCTTCACATAGTTGACCTTTGTGATGAGAGCTCCACACTGACCTACAACGGCACGTCCAAGCTCGAAGTGAACAGACTGACCCTCACGAAGCTTGAGCAGCTTGTGGTATGTTTCAAAATATGACTTGAAGTCAGGAACAGGATTGTCCTGAGGGTTGTCATAGTCAATGCCAAGACCTCCACCTACGTTGACAATTTCAACCTTTAATCCTGTTGCCTCGAGACGATCCTGAAGCTCGTTGATGCGGTTGGCAAGTGCTTCAAAGTCACCCATGTCGAGTATCTGGCTTCCGATGTGGAAGTGAATGCCCTTGAAGGCGATGTTGTTCATCGTCTTTGCAAGGAGGATGACTTTCTCCATATCCTCCATTGCTATACCGAACTTATTCTCTGCAAGTCCTGTAGTTATGTTGCTGTGAGTATGTGCACCCACGTTAGGATTGATGCGGAAGCACACATTGGCTGTCTTGCCTTTGCGAGCGGCAATCTCGTTGATTACCTCAAGTTCAGGAATACTCTCTACATTGAAACAGAAGATATTCTTGTCTATACCCAACTCTATTTCCCAGTCACTTTTGCCCACACCGGCAAACACAATCTTGTCGGCAGGGAAGCCTGCACGGAGTGCCTGTTCTACCTCGCCACCACTAACGCAGTCGATACCAATACCATACTCGTTGATGATGCTAAGCACATCAAGATTGGCATTTGCCTTTACAGCATAGTGTACGTGGTAGTTGTCATACTTCTGTGTCTCCTCGTTGATTGTCTGGAGTGTCTTACGGAGCAAGTCAGTATCGTAATAATAGAATGGGGTGCGAATACCGTTGAATTTGTCTGTGTTTGAAAGATTCATCGTGTTTGTTTATATTTTTATGAGACTCACCCCCTCCCTGTGTAAGGAGGGCGGGGGTGGGTCAGATATTTATGCGTTGAATAGCTTGTCAGAGAGTGCCTGAAGAGCACGCTTCTTGTCATCTGCAGAGATGAGGAATGAAATGTTGTGGTTGCTTCCTCCGTATGAAATCATACGTACTGGGATGTCCTTGAGTGCCTCTGTTGCCTTAGCCTCAAATCCAACATTATGCCATTCTAAGTCACCTACGACGCAGATGATACACATGTCCTCGTCAACATTTACACGACCGAACTTCTTGAGTTCGTCAACAATAGAGTTGAGGTTTGTCTTGTTGTCGATTGACACGCTTACCCCAACTTCGCTTGTAGTAATCATGTCGATAGATGTCTTGTAGCTCTCGAAAATCTCGAATACCTTGCGAAGGAATCCGTGAGCGAGAAGCATACGGCTTGATGTGATATTGATTGCTGTGATATTGTCCTTAGCTGCAACGGCCTTAATCTTCTTTGCTTCGGTCTCGTTGCTGATAACTGTTCCTGCTGCCTCTGGGTCCATAGTGTTAAGAAGCTTTACTGGGATTCCTGCAAACTTTGCTGGTTGTACACATGTTGGGTGAAGAATCTTTGCACCGAAGTATGCAAGTTCTGCTGCCTCCTCAAAGTGGAGGTGGCTTACTGGAGCTGTCTTGTCAACGAAACGTGGGTCGTTGTTGTGCATACCGTCGATGTCTGTCCATATCTGAATCTCTGATGCCTCGATGGCTGCGCCGATGAGTGATGCAGAGTAGTCAGAACCGCCACGCTGGAGGTTATCTACCTCGCCGTAAGCGTTGCGACAGATGAATCCCTGAGTGATGTATATTTCCTTGCCAGGATTCTCTTCGAGCTGTACCTTGAGTTTCTCGCGGATATACTGAAGGTCTGGCTCTGCGTTCTTGTCTGTGCGCATGAACTCGAGGGCAGGGATGAGTGTAGCATTGTGGCCCTGTTCGAGGAGGTAGTTTGTAACCATGTTGGTTGACATGATTTCACCCTGACCAACAATGATCTTTTCTTCAAACATGGTGAAGATGCCCTTTGTAAAAGAGCGGAGATAGTCAAACTCCTGCTTGAGGAATTCGAGTGTCTTCTTCTTATATTCATCAGTAGTATAGAGCTCGTCAACATGCTTCTTGTACTTCTGTTCGAGCGTGTTGATTGTCTCCATTGCACCTTCCGGATTCTTCTTGTAGAGATAATCGGAGATTTCAATGAGTGAGTTTGTTGTTCCTGACATAGCTGAGAGAACTACGATTTTCTGCTCACCGTCAGTAATCAATTTTACGACATCCTTCATTCTCTGAGGAGTGCCTACGGATGTACCACCAAATTTAAGTACTTTCATTGTTGTTATTTTATGTATGTTCTGTTATTATCATTTAATAAATTCAGAATTCAGAATTCAAAATTGAGCATGTTAATTGTTAATTATTAATTATTAATTGCCAATTTTGGATTTTGCATTTTGAATTCTTCATTCAGTCAATGACCTCATTCTTCTTGTTGTGAGCCTCGATGATTTCGTTGATTGCCGTGATGTCACTTGGCTCAAACTCAGACAGGTCGATAGGCTTGAGTGTTGGAGCAACTGTTTCCTGCTTTGCAGATTCTTCAGCCGTATTCTGAACGGTTGTCTCTGTTGCGGTAACCTCTGGCTTTACAGGTTCAACAGGTGCCTCGGAAACAGGTGTCTCTGCTTCTTCAATCGTTTGAATTGCAGGACTTTCAACAGTTGGAGTCACAGGTGCTGCCTCTGTGGCAGTAGGAGCTGCTGCTTCAGCCATATCTGCTGTGTCAAATACAGGCATTGGCTGTTTCTGCTCTTCTGCTGTTGCTTCTTTTGCCTTGTCCTCTTCTGCCTGAGTCTCGAAGAACTCCTGCTGATGGAAACTGTCTGTCACATCTGCAAGGTCAAAGATGGTTGGTATCTTTAGCTCCTTCATCTCCTGATTCTCACAACGGAATACACGGCCAGGGAACTGAGAGAGAAGGTTCATGTTGTGGGTAATCATGATTACCGTTGAACCTGCCTTGCTGATGCTCTGGAGCAACTCCGTGATGCGCTTGCTTGTCTCCACGTCGAGGTTACCTGTAGGCTCGTCGGCAAGGATAAGCTGAGGACGGTTGAGGATGGCACGGGCGATACTGATACGCTGCTGCTCACCTCCACTCAACTCGTTTGGCATCTTGTAGCCCTTGGTTGTCATACCTACCAGTTCGAGTACATCCTTGATGCGCTGGTCAATCTCACGCTTGTCCTTCCATCCTGTTGCCTTGAGCACGAAACGGAGGTTTGCCTCCACTGTACGGTCGGTGAGGAGCTGGAAATCCTGAAAGATGATGCCAAGCTTACGACGTAGATCGGGTACGTTCTTCTGCTTCATCTTGAGCATATTGAATCCAAGTACCTCTGCATCGCCCTCGTTGACAGGAATCTCCGCATAGATGGTCTTGAGGAGGGAACTCTTACCAGAACCCACCTTACCTGTTATGTATATGAACTCACCCTCGTTGACTGTGAAGTCCACATTCTTCAGGACAAGCTGTGCATCCTGATAGATATTGACGTTTTTATAGTTGATTAAAGACATAGACCTTGTTGAATCTCAAATCTCAAATTTTTGATTTATGCCTCCGGAACAAGGACAGCTTCCGAATGGTTATTTTTAATTTTTAACTATTAACTCTCGCAGGAGCTTAGTGCTTATGCCAGTTAGGATCGTGGCGAACGGCAAGTTCACTTGCAAGATCCTCAATCTTGAGTCCCTTAGAAGTGAGGAGTACGATGAGGTGATAAATCATGTCTGAAGCCTCATATACGAGTCGCTCGTTATTGTTGGCTACAGCCTCGATAACTGCCTCGAGTGCCTCTTCGCCCACCTTCTGTGCCATGCGGTGACAACCGTCGAGGAAAAGGCTTGTTGTGTATGAACCCTCTGGCATCTCCTTATGTCGCTTCTCGATGAATCTCTGAAGCTCTGCAAGGAACATGAGAGGATTCTCGTTCTTCTCGTTCCAGCAAGTGTCTGCTCCAGTATGGCATACAGGTCCTACAGGATTAACCTTGATAAGAAGTGTGTCGTTGTCACAGTCGTTGAGAATCTCAACAACGTTGAGGAAGTTGCCGCTTGTCTCGCCCTTTGTCCAGAGGCGCTGCTTAGTGCGGCTGTAGAATGTTACCTTTCCTGTATCTACTGTCTTATTATATGCTTCTTCGTTCATGAAACCAAGCATAAGTACCTTGAGTGTCTTAGCATCCTGGATGACGGCAGGTACAAGTCCGTCCATCTTCTCGAAATCGATTGTCATTATATTCTAACGTTTATGCCCTCTTTTAAGAGGTATTGTTTTAATTCTGTGATTGGTATCTCTCCAAAGTGGAACACGCTTGCTGCAAGTGCTGCGTCGCTATGTCCGTTGATGAATGTGTCGCGGAAATGTTCCTTCTTGCCTGCACCTCCAGAAGCGATGATTGGAATGGTGAGACTGTCTGAGAGTCTGCGGAGTGCGACGTCTGCAAATCCTGTCTTCACGCCGTCGTGGTTCATGCTGGTGAAGAGAATCTCGCCTGCACCACGTTCGTTGGCTTCCTTTGCCCATTCAAAGAGGTCGCGTCCTGTGTCAAGTCGTCCGCCGTTCATGAAGCAGTTCCATTTGCCGTCAATCTCTGGATGACCGTTTGGATGGACTGTATCGTCGATGCACTTGGCATCAATGGCAACTACGATTACCTGACTGCCGAAGTGGGTTGCAATCTCGTCGATGAGTTCAGGGCGACGAAGTGCGGCTGAGTTGATGCTCACCTTGTCGGCACCTGCAATGAGAAGTCGCTCAACATCGGCAAGCTCGTTAATACCTCCTCCCACGGTGAAAGGAATGTTTATCTCCTCGGCAATTCTTGTGACGAGTTGTGTGAACGTCTTACGTCCCTCGTGGCTTGCCGTTATGTCAAGATAGACAAGTTCGTCGGCTCCCTGTTCAGAGTATGCCTTACCCAGTTCTATCGGGTCGCCTGCATGGCGGAGGTTTACGAAGTTCGTACCCTTTACTGTCTGTCCGTCCTTGATGTCAAGGCAAGGTATGATTCTTTTTGCTAACACAATTAGTTTTTTATTAGAAATTAGTAATGAGTAATTAGTAATGACAAGTACCGTCATGTGTTCTGAACCGAATGGCAATTACTCATTTATCATTGATAATTAATCATTAGAAACAATTACTCATTACACATTGCTCATTACTCATTAAATTACATGAACTTTGCGAGTTCTTCCATCTTTATCTTTCCCTCGTAGATGGCTTTGCCGAAGACTACGGCTGGAATACCAGCCTTGTCAAGTGCTTCGATATCTTCTATACAGCTCACACCGCCACTTGCAATGAGGTGCATATCAGGGAACTCTGCCATTATCTGCTTGTAGAGGTCGATGGCTGGGCCTTGTAGCATTCCGTCCTTTGAAATGTCCGTGCAGAGCACGTTTGTTATTCCCTTGGCGGTGTAGCCCTGAAGGAAAGGCATAAGCTTGTTGTCACCCTCTTCCTTCCATCCGTTGATGCTGATAAGTCCGTTCTTGACATCGGCTCCGAGAATCATCTTGTCGGCACCATACCTGTCAAGCCATGTTCCGAAGAGTTCTGGATTTTTTACGGCAATGCTTCCCACAGTTACGAGTGATGCTCCTGAGGCAAAGGCTATGTCGATATCTTCGTCCGACTTGATGCCGCCGCCAAAGTCAATGACAAGCGATGTATGCTCAGCAATCTTCTCAATCGTCTTGTAGTTGATGACATGCTGTGACTTTGCTCCGTCGAGGTCAACGGTGTGAAGTCGGCGTACACCTGCACCTTCAAACATCTTGGCAACCTCAACAGGGTCTTCGTTATAGACCTTCTTGGTGTCGTAGTCGCCTTGGGTGAGACGGACGCATTTGCCGTCAATTATATCTATGGCTGGAATTATCTCTATCATAGTTCAAGAAAGTTTTTGAGGATTCTTTCGCCCACGCTACCGCTCTTTTCCGGGTGGAATTGTGTGGCGTAGAAATTGCCTTTGTGCAGCGAACTGCTGTAAGGCTGTATGTAGTTTGTCTCTGCTATTGTGAAGTCGCAGAGAGGAACATAGTAGCTATGCACGAAATACACGTATTCAGGCATCGTGGAACCCTTGTAGAGTTCGCTCTTGCAGTTCTCTATCGTATTCCATCCCATCTGAGGCACCTTGTCTTCATGATGCTGTGGCATGAATCGTTTCACATCTACATCGAACACTCCGAGACACTCTGTGTTATACTCTTCTGAATGGCGACAGAGCAACTGCATTCCTATGCAGATACCGAGTACTGGCTGTGTGAGTGAGAGAATGACCTTGTCGAGCCCATGCTCACGGAGATAAGCCATTGTCGTGCTTGCTTCGCCTTGTCCTGGAAATATTATCTTGTCTGCCGTGCGCAACTCCTCTGCGTCGTCAGTAAGAATCGGGTCGTATCCCAATCTTTTTACTGCATTGACTACAGAGCGGATGTTGCCTGCGTTGTATTTTACTATTGCTACTTTCATTATATTCTTTTCGTAGGGGGATTCTAAAATCTCGTATAAACTTACAAGTTTAGATAGCCTTTACACCTAAATTGTCGGCAAAGTTACAATTTTTTATTAAGTTACGGCTCAAATACTTGACTTTTTCGTGCATTATACTTTGTTTTTGTGTTATTTTGTTTTGCTTTTATACCTTTTTGCTTTAACTTTGCAAAGAAAAAATATGTAACTTCCGTTGTGAAAGTTGAAAAAACACTTTACATGAACAATTCTGAGAAAAAAGTCAAGCGTCTTATTCTTGAATACTTGGGCATTGTGCTCGGATGCGCAATGGTATCGTTCGCATTCGTCGTTTTCATCAGTCCGTACAAGCTTGTGCCTGGTGGTGTCATAGGTATCTCTATCGTGCTTCATAATCTATTGCCAAACATACATGTAGGTACATTTTGCTACATGATAAGCCTTCCGTTGCTTGCCCTCTCTTATTTCTTCCTCGGCAAGGGCATCGGCTTCAAGACACTTTTGGCATCTGTCATATCGCCATTCTTCATGAACATGTTCACGTATCTGCTTTATCCTGCTGAAGGTTTGCAGAGCCTTGACCCGTCACTCCTTTGTGGCGGTAACCTTGACTTGTCGCATGACTTGATGCTTACGTGTATTCTTGGTCCAATCATCATCGGGGTGGGAGAGGGTATCATCATCCGTAGTGGTGCCACATCTGGAGGGTCTGACCTTATGGCAATGTTCATACAGAAGTACCTGAAGGTTAAGTTCTCACATGCTTTGCTTGGTGTTGACTCAGCCGTCGTGTTCTTCGGTCTTCTTGTCATTGGTATGGGACTTGGCTCTGGTGGCACGGAGTCTCACTCATGGGTACTCTCTGGCTATTCTATCATCTGCATAGCCATCATGTCACGTGTGGCAGGTTTTGTTATCACGGGAACGAAGAATGACAAACTTATGTTCATCATCACCAAGGACAAGGAACGTGTTCGCAGGTTCATACTTGAGGAACTTGACCGTACAGCCACCGTCATACCTTCCACAGGTCTTTATACTGATCAACAACGAGACACGTTGATGATTGTCGTCCACATGCGTGAGGTCGAGATTGTTACCACTAATCTCAGCGACATTGACCCCGATTGTTTCGTCGTCGTTACAGATGCCTACGATACCTACGGCGAGCGATGGTCGGAGTTGCCGGATAAGAGGTAGGGGGGAATTAAGATTTAAGAGTTAAGAATTAAGATTTAATAAACATTAAGAGGGGAGTACTTTTTCGCGCTCCCCTCTATTTTTTTTGAATTTTGTCTATATTTTTTCTGCTGCTAATGCAATTCTGTTTGACAGGTCAAGCAGAGCTTGTTTCATTGTAGCCGCTTCTTCCTCGTTGAAACCGCCGACACCGCCATTACCATCAATACCGTCCATCTTGTGATAGAACCATGAGGATGATTTACCGAAATAGTTTCTTGAGATTTCTCTCCATGATACAGACATAAGAATGTCATTCATTCTTGTTTTCATGTCTGAAATTACATTTTCGTTTGCCATATATCTTCTCGTTTTATGTCCTAAAGTGAATGTCTTAAAAAGTCCCCTCCCTCCGAACGAGAGGGGAGTCGATTTTAGATGTCGGTCAATTCATCAAACTTTTGCTGTGCGTAGAAAAGCAGATTCGGATAACCGTTGGGATAAGCCAGTTTGTAATTTCGGATGGCTTCTATTAACTCCCATTCATCTTCAGTTAAATCGACTTTCAATGTCTTTGTATCCATTGGCATACTTTTTAAGACGCCACAAATTTACTATACATTTTCGTACTGGACAAATCTTTACTACACTTTTTTGTAGTATAACGTAAAAAATGTATCGTCATGCGTGTTGTGGAGGTCTCATAAGAGTCAGTACTTAGTCAGTAGTTAGTCAATACTTAGTCAGTACTTTGATTCAAATATTTTTGTGGAAGGAAACCTTGCAAAGGCTCTACCAAAGCGTGGGGTACAAGATTTTCGTGTTGACGAGTTTTTTTTCAACCACGAATTACACGAATGAACACGAACTTTCAAATACTCTTGTTTCATTACACTAAGACAACATGTGTTGTCTGCGAATAACACGAATGCCGTTCGGTTTCATGTCGTTGTACCTGATTCGTGAAATTTGTAATTGCACGTGCAATTCTTCGTGTAATGAAACAACCAAGAGTTACCAGTTTAGTGAAAATTCGTGTAATTCGTGGTTGAAAAGTTTTTCATATAGAATCTTGTAGAACTCCAAAGCGTGGGGGGAATGGGGACAACACTCTTTGGAGGGTGGGGAGTCTCCATTTGTTTCCTCCTCCGTGTAACACGTGCAGCCTCGGGAAATAACAAATTTGTTTCTGTGATAACGTCTAAGTAGGGTCGTCACAAGGTGGTGTGTTTCTGTAAAAAAATCGTCTCGTTTTAATGTTGTAGGTAGCGGATTCGGCATTTTGACTGTTAGTTATGATTGTTTACCGCTTCCATTTTGGATTTGTTTTTTTCTTGTTTGTACCTTTTAGAAGAAGTCACGAGCTGTTTTTGTCATGTTTTCGTCATGGAAAATGAATGTTTTTTCGCATTTAATATGCTCTTTTTTAGAGTTTGTTGAGACTGTGAAGGTACTTTGTGATAATGTACTTAGCTGTTAATGTGGTGTTTAGCTTTGATGTGTAGTCTCAGTCTCAGAGTCTCAGCTGTTTTTTTAATACATGCTTGTCCTCCTCTTTTTTTTATTTTAT
>JAFYAT010000111.1 GCA_017540585.1 Bacteroidaceae bacterium
ATTCTCGTTTTGATTCATAAAGTTTAGATGTTAGTTTAAAAAATATCAAATTTGTCTTTCATCGCAAAATTACAAAAAAGGGTAGTGCTGACAAATTTTTTGTAAAGATATTTATCTTCAAGAATGTTATAATTGAAAATTATTAACAAATGAGGTTCTTTCTTATCGTATTTACTACGAAAAGAACCCTCAATAGTTCTTCGAAATAATGTACAAAAAAAGGCGACCTGTATGGTTGTAGTTTTGCACAAAGGTGCATATTAAAAAAACAGTCAAGAAACAGAACAAAAACAAGAAAAAACATATTTTTTTTGATTTTATTTGGTTTTTACCATGTTTTTTAACTGGCCGCACTGCGGCAAAAAACAACATACAGTTTCAACCGTACAGGTCGAAAAAAGGTGCGTCAAGCACGCTTGACACACCCTATATATTTACCGATTGTTCTAATCGTGATTAGTCAACCTTGATGTCCTTGTTCACATTCTTGCAACCAATGAGAGAGTAGTAAAGAATGTAAGCAACCATTGCGATGATAACCCAGTAAGATGTGATTGGGTCAACAGACAATGAAACCTTACGCTGGATAATTGGCATGATACCACCACCAACAACCATAGTCATGAAGAGACCTGATGCAGGTGCTGTGTACTTACCAAGACCTTCAACTGCAAGGTTGAAGATTCCTCCCCACATAATTGATGTACAGATACCACAAGCAGCAATAGCGAAACACTTAACAGGTACTGGTACGCCATTGAAGTCTGAAGTAATGTCGCTTGGCATGAAGATAGCAAAGAGAAGGAGAGCTATAGCAACAACAGAAACGGTTGTCATCTGAGCCTTTGTGCTAACCTTTCCGCTAATGAATGAACTGAGGAAACGACCACACATCATGAGCAACCAATAAGCAGCAGCAAATGTACCACCTACAGTTGAAGCTCCTTCGATAATCTTACCACCATCCTGAAGGTTTGAGATGTAGAAGTTAAGCTCTGCAGGAATACCAATCTCAACACCAACATAGAAGAAGATTGCGATAACACCAAGAACTGTGTGACGGAACTTGAGAGGGCTTGTTACGCTAACCTTTTCCTTTATCTCAGCTTGTGGCTCAGGAATGTTTACTCGTGAAATGATGAAGAATGAAACAGAGAATACTGCCATACCTACGAAGAGGAGTGGAGAAACTGCACTCATTGTAGTGTCCTTAGTAAGTGTACCTACAAGAACACCTGTGAGGAGTGGAGTAAGAGTTCCTGTGAGAGAGTTGAGTGTACCACCAATCTGAATGTACTGGTTACCCTTGTTACCACCACCACCGAGAATGTTAAGCATTGGGTTCACAACTGTGTTGAGCATACATACGCAGAAACCACAGATAAATGCACCAAGAAGGTAGATGATGAGGTTGAGTGCAATAATCTGTCCAGCCTTTTCAGGAGTACCAAGGAATTCTGCAAGGAATCCTGGAAGAGTACCAGCCTGAATGTCTGCACCAAAAATACTTGAAAGGTACTGAATTGCAAGACCTACAACACCAACGATAAGAGCGATAAGTGCTGTCTTCTTGTATCCGTACTTAACGAGCATGTTACCTGCAGGAATACCCATGAAGAGGTAAGCTGCAAAGTTCATCATGTTACCCATCATACCAGCCCATGGGTATGTAAATCCCCAAATGTTTCCGAATGGCGCACCCATGTTAGTTACGAATGAAATCATCGCAAAGATGAAACACATTGTAACAACGGCAACCATATTATTATTCTTTGACATTGTTTAATAATAAGTTAATTGAGTTAGTTAATTACTTGAATTAATTGTTAAATTTTCCCATAAAAGGGACTCAAGTAGCCCTGAGTCCCCTTGTTTTTATGTAGAATATTTGATTATGCAAGCTTGCGTGAACCGTCACCGATAACTACGTCGATGATGATTGGCTCCTTGCCGTACTTCTCCTTGAACTTCTTGACAACTGTCTTTGTGAAGTTGTCGTAAAGCTCGTCAGCAACGAGGTTGATAGTACAACCACCGAAGCCACCACCCATGATACGTGAACCTGTAACAGAGCACTCCTTAGCTACGTCGTTGAGGAAGTCGAGCTCTTCGCAAGATACGTCATACTCCTTAGAAAGACCATAGTGAGTCTCGTACATCTTCTGACCTACAGTCTCGTAGTCGCCTCTCTCGAGAGCGTCACAAACTGCAAGCACACGGTCCTTCTCACCGAGAACGAATGTAGCACGCTTGAGGTCTTCTGCTGAAACATCACCTGCAACTTCCTTGAGCTCGTCCCAAGTAGCCTCACGGAGAGTCTCAATCTTCTTCTCTGGGTGCTTAGCCTTGATAGCCTTAACTACATTCTCGCAAGACTTACGACGGTCGTTATATGGAGAACCAACAAGCTCATGCTTTACGCAAGAGTTTACGAGAACAAGTCTGTAACCCTTTGGATTCCATGGAAAATACTCGAACTCACCGCTACGGCAGTCGAGACGCATGAGGTTGCCCTTCTTACCGTGAACAGAAGCGAACTGGTCCATGATACCGCAGTTGAGACCGAGGTAGTTGTGCTCAGTTGCCTGACCAGCCTTAGCAAGATCCATCTTGCTCACCTTATTGTCGCCGAAGAGGTCGTTGATAGCGAATGCGTAGCAACTCTCAAGAGCTGCAGAAGATGACATACCAGCGCCGAGTGGAACGTCACCAGCAAATGCAGTATCAAATCCCATAACCTTTACGCCAAGCTTCTCCATCTCCTTAGCAACACCATAGATGTAGCGGAAGTGACTTGCCTTAGGGCCCTTAGGGTCGTCGAGAGAGAACTCATCGTAGTCCTTGAGGTCGATAGAGTATGCCTTGATTGTACGTGTTCCGTTAGGACGGATTTCTGCAATCATTCCCTGCTCAACAGCGCCTGGGAATACGAAACCTCCGTTGTAGTCAGTATGCTCACCAATGAGGTTGATACGACCTGGAGAAGCATATACAGAACCTGGCTCACCACCAAGGTGCTTCTGGAAACGCTGTCTTACATCATCAATTGTTAACTTCATAATTAAATCAGTAGTTTACAAGGTTAATATTTAGTTTAATTTTTTTGTTGTCTAATCTTTGCAAGTTTTTAACTTGCTTGTAGTTAATTGGAGTAAAAGGGAGTTAAAAGAAGTAAAAAGACGATAGTCTGCCAATAAATAGTAATGAGCAATGCATAATGAGTAATAGCCATTCGGGACAGAATATCCAACGGTGGTGCTTGTCATTCCTCATTCCTAATTTCTAATTCCTAATTTAAGTAACGTCTCTTTACTCCATTTTACTTCTGTTTACTACTTTTTACTACGGTTGTTATTATTTGACAAGAATCCCAAGAATTCCCAGCCGCCATGGCCGAGAACCCTCAGGAAATATTATGTTTAGATTGTGTCGAACTTGTAGATTGTCTTCTGGTTATACTTCTCTCCAGGGTTGAGAACTGTAGAAGGGAAGTATGGACGGTTTGGAGAGTCAGGGAAGTGCTGAGCCTCGAAGCACACAGCAGAACGACGTGGTGCTGTGCAACCGTGCTGAATCTTGAAACCAGAAAGGAAGTTACCTGTATAGAGCTGGAGACCTGGCTCAGTTGTATAAGTCTCAAGCACACGTCCAGACTTAGGGTCTGTCAAACGTGCAGCAAGAGTCAACTCGCCAACCTCCTTCTTGTTACATACATAGTTGTGGTCATAACCAGAGCCGAACTTAATCTGCTCATTGTCTGCGTTGATGTCCTGACCGATTGGCTTTGGCTTGCGGAAGTCAAATGGAGTACCCTCAACCTTGAGAATCTCACCTGTTGGGATTGATGTCTCGTCTGTTGGTACATAGAAGTCACAATTCATCTCAAGAATCAAGTCGTCAACTGTTGGAGTTGGGTTTGCGATTCCCTGAATTGAGAAGAATGCGTGATGTGTGAGGTTGATGATAGTCTTCTTGTTTGTAGTAGCGAAGTACTCAAGGATAAGCTCGTTATCATCTGTCCAAGTATATTCAACTGAAATCTTTACCTCACCAGAGAATCCTTCATGTCCGTAAGGAAGGATAGTGTTGAGTGTGAGGTTCTGGCTACCTGTCTGGTAAGCGTCCCAAACCTGAGCGTGGAGACCTGTAGGACCTCCGTGAAGAGCGTTCTTGCCGTTGTTTACCACAAGGCTGTACTGCTTGCCGTTGAGCTGGAACTTACCGTCACAGATACGGTTACCGAAACGACCGATAAGAGTAGAGAGGTAAGGCTCATTGCCCTTCAAGTACTCATCTATATTGTCGAAGCCCTGAATGACGTTGGCAACCTTGCCGTCCTTGTCAGGCACCATGATTGCTACGATAGCACCACCATAGTTAGAAACTGCTACTTCGTAGCCTTTGCTATTTTTAAGAATGTAGAGGTCTGTTTTCTTTCCATTTACCTCTCTCTGGAAGTCTGCGGGGTTGATTCCGCAAAGGTTTTGAGATGCGCTCATGATTATATCTTTTTTAGTTTGTATTAGTACGTATTTTTCATTACATCAGCCGACACATAATCAGCCTTCAACAAATTTATTGCAAATAAAACTATTTTTTTTCATTTGAACTAATAAAAACGGTAATATTTTTTATTTGAATGAAACTTTTTTTTTGAGCACGTCAAGAATGGAGGTATGTCAGAAGGTCTGCAACCACGAAGCTACTTCCTCCAACGTACACGAAATCATGTATCTTTGCATCTTTTTGTGCTGCAAGGTACGCTTCGCGCACAGATGGGTAATCGTTTCCAAGAAGATTATGGTTGCTTGCCAATTTTCTTATTTCGCCACATGGCATGGCACGCTTCACACTTGCCTGAGTGAAATAGTAGATGGCATCTGTTGGCAACATTGAGAGAACTCCGTTTATATCCTTGTCATTCACCATCCCGAGTACGATGCGCATCTTGCCGCCAGTAGTCTTCAGCCTTTCGCCAATACCTGCCAACTGACGTGTTATGTCCTCAAAACCGCCTACGTTATGACCAGTATCGCATATCGTAAGAGGCTGTTCCTTAATCTTCTGCCACCTTCCCATCAAACCAGTACTTTCACACACGGATGAGAAGCCAGCCTTTACATCGTCAACGGACAACGCACCTCCAAGTACCTTGTTTATATGTTTTATGGCACAAAGGATGGTGCGTGTGTTCTTTATCTGACACCTTCCGCACAGCTCGGCATGAATCTCGCCATAGGTCTCCGTATCGTACAACACGCCACCTTCAGGCTTGAACGTGTATGACTTCACCTCCGTATCTTCCTCCGCAAAGTAAATGGACGTGCCAACCTCCTTTGCCTTGGCTTCAAACACAGGTCGTGTCTCATCGACAGTCTCACCAATAACGACAGGTACACCTCTTTTTATAATACCAGCCTTTTCACCAGCAATTTTTGCAAGGGTATTGCCAAGGAAAGCTACGTGGTCAAAACTGATGTTTGTAATGATGGATGTTATTGGTGTAATGATATTTGTGCAGTCAAGCCTTCCACCAAGACCAACTTCGATAACAGCAATATCCACCTTTTGCTCCTCGAAATACTTGAACGCCATAGCCGTCGTAAGTTCAAAGAAAGAAGGGTGGAGCGGTTCAAAGAAAGAGCGATGCTGCTCAACGAAGTCTATGACATACTGCTCCGAAATCATCTCTCCGTTGACCCTTATCCTCTCACGAAAATCTATGAGGTGTGGCGATGTGAAGAGTCCCACCTTATACCCAGCAGCCTGAAGTACGGCAGCTATGGTGTGCGAAGTAGAGCCCTTGCCGTTCGTTCCAGCCACGTGTATTGTCTTATATGCACGATGTGGGTGTCCGAAGTGTTCGTCAAGAGCCTCGGTATTACTCAGTCCTTCCTTGTAAGCATCCTTTCCGATATTCTGAAACAAGGGTGCACTCGTAAAAAGATATTCAGTTGTTTCCTTGTATGTCATTTTATTACGTATTATCTTAGAAAAAGCGGCCCTCTCCCGACCTTCGGAGTTAAAAGCTAAAAATTAAAAGTTAGAAGTTTGGCTGGTTCATAACTCATAACCCATAACTCAGAACTTCCCAATGGAGGAACGCCATCCGGAACATATATTTTTTCAGACACGAATTACCATAAATTGACCACGAATTTTCATTAATTATTTTTGATAATTCGTGACTAATTGGTGACAATGCAAAAACAGCACCAAAGGTACATTTTATAATTGTCAGAAATTAGGTTGCCGAATAATTATAGATTGAAAAATTTTATTTAATTTTCTAAATTTTTGTTTCTAAAACTCAAACAGCATGCGTGCGTTAATCTGACGTCCTGTGAGGTAATTAGGTACGGCATAGCGGTTGCCTGTGATGTCCGTAACCCAGTAGTATGAGTTGACGTTGTTGATACCGTATATGTTAAACACATCGACGCCAAGCCAGATGTTCTTGAAGTTCGTTGCTATGCCGTTGCGCACGTGACGGTCTTCGTTGTCAAGTACGCGATAGCTGATACCCAAGTCCACACGACGGTACGAAGGCATACGGAACACCTGTCTCTCACGTCCTGAGTGTGGAGGGCCGAAAGGAAGACCGCCAGCATAGTGACCGCGAAGCGTAACCTTCCACTTTGTCGTTCCCGGGAAGTAGTCGCTGAAGAAGAGTGCGAGGTTAAGCCTCTGGTCTGTAGGACGAGGCATCCACACGCCATCTATCTGCTCGGCAGTCTTCATGATACCGCAACTGAGCCATGAGTCCGTTCCCGGAACAAACTCTCCGTATATCTTGAAGTCAACACCTGTGGCATAACCACTTGATATGTTACCGCCATAATATACGACACGCACGTTGTCCACATTATATGGAATGAGGTTGCTGAGAGCCTTGTAGTAAGCCTCCGTCGTGAACTTGAACGGACGGTTTCCTATCTTGAACCTATATTCTCCGGCAAGCACGAAGTGAACTGAACGCTGTGACTTGATGTCGCTCTTCATGTAGGCGTATGTGTTGCCGTTGACTGTCGTCGTGTCACGCATCTCCTTGTAGAAAGGAGTCTGGTAGTAGAGACCCGTTGAGAAACGTATCGTTATGTTGTCATTCTTTGCAGGTACGAATGCTAATGTGGCACGAGGGCTGAAAAGAGTCTCCTTATTGTAGCTCCAATGTGTGAGGCGTGCGCCATAGTTGAGTACGAACTCGCCTTCCTTGTATTCCTTCCTGTACGTATCCTGTGCAAAGAGTTCAAGGTGACGGCTGCTCTCCTCATTCATGGATGTCATGTTGTATATAAGTTCTACGGCATCACTTCTGCGTGGAAGCGAGTAGCCTGCAGAGTCACGCATCTCCCATTCACGCATAGTTTCTGATACCTTCTCAAACTTCATGAGTGCGCCATAGCGCATATCATGCTTTCCCAGACGACTATGACCTGTAAAACCTATATTGAGCACAGAGGCGTTAAGTCGGTTGCGGGCATGCTCAAGATACTTGCCTATGGCAAGGTTGCTTGATGTGTTCTCTGAATTGTCTATCCAGTATTCACCACTTATGTCATACGTCTCACGTTCTGTTGTCTTGAATGCGGAGAGGTTGAACGTAAGGTCGTTGTACTGGTTGAACTTATGGTTGGCGCTGAATGCACCAAAGTATGTGTTGAAGCGGTCACGTTCCTTACCATCAAAATACACCTTGAAGTTTATAGGTTTGTCACTCGTACCGAAGCTTGTGCTTCTGGTTGATGGAATGAAGTTGTAGTCATTAAGTGAGATGACGCCTATCACGTCGAATGTGGTTCTCTTAGTAGGCGACCAACTAATGTATGTCTGGTAATCCATGTCGCGAGGATCGTATTCTCCTTTCGTGTCAAGAGTACCGAGCAGGTTCTTCATCGTCTTGTAGCGGAAGGCGTGAGACATACTGAACTTGTCGTTTCCATATCCCACGTATGCACTTGCACCGAGAAGACTGGCAGATACTGCCCCC
>JAFYAT010000112.1 GCA_017540585.1 Bacteroidaceae bacterium
ACCTATTTATAATGAAGTGCGTACATGGGACGAACCAGTTTGTATAGCAATACTGCCCGACCACCCCACACCTGTGGAGCTGCGCATTCACGTTAACGAGCCCGTACCTTTTATTATATATTATAAAGGTATAGAACCAGACAATGTTCAAAGTTATGATGAGGTGAGCACCGTTGGCGGAGAATACGGTTTGTTACGCCTCAACCAATTTATGGAAACCCTTATGAGCATCAACTAACACCTAACATCCAAAAGACATGAAATATTACAGTACAAATAAGAAAGCGCCACTTGCAACATTAGAGAAAGCTGTGGTAAAAGGACTGGCAGAAGACCGAGGACTCTATATGCCCGAGCGCATAAAACAACTGCCACAAGAGTTTTTTGACAACATCGACAAGATGTCATTCCAAGAAATAGCATATGCAGTTGCTGATGCATTCTTCGGAGAAGATGTTGAGGCGGAGTCACTTCGCAAGATTGTTTATGACACCTTGGCATTTGACTGTCCCGTAGTTAATGTAGCAGAAAACATCTACTCTCTCGAACTCTTCCATGGTCCAACTCTTGCATTCAAGGATGTAGGCGCAAGATTCATGGCTCGTCTGTTGCAGTATTTCCTTAAGAAGGAGAACACCACAAAAGAGGTTAACGTTCTTGTCGCTACAAGTGGAGATACAGGATCAGCCGTTGCCAATGGTTTCCTCGGTGTTGACGGAATACATGTATATGTACTCTACCCCAAAGGAAAGGTAAGTAAGATACAGGAAAGTCAGTTCACTACCCTCGGTAAGAATATTACCGCCATCGAGGTTGACGGAGTGTTTGACGACTGTCAGGCATTAGTGAAGAGTGCTTTCATGGACGAGGAACTCAATAGCAAGATGAAGTTAACGTCTGCCAACAGCATTAACGTTGCAAGATTCCTCCCGCAGGCATTCTACTACTTCAACGCATACGCACGAATGAAAGCCATGGGTAAGGCAGACAACTTTGTTATATGTGTTCCAAGCGGCAACTTCGGCAATATCACAGCAGCCTTGTTCGGCGCCCGAATGGGATTACCCGTAAAGCGTTTCGTTGCGGCAAACAATGCCAATGACATCGTCTATAACTACTTGAAGACTGGCGACTATAACCCAAGACCAAGCATACAGACAATTGCTAATGCTATGGATGTAGGCGACCCGTCGAACTTCGCACGAATCCTTGACTTGTATGGTAACAGTCATGAACGTATCTCCGCCCACATGACAGGAGCAACGTACACCGACGAAGAGATTCGCAACATCATGAAACAATGCTATGAGGAGAACAACTACATTCTCGACCCACATGGTGCATGCGGATATCAGGCACTCAAAGACTTGCTCAAAGAAGGAGAGTCTGGTGTATTCTGCGAGACAGCCCATCCTGCTAAGTTCAAGGAAACTGTAGAATCAGCAATTAATGCTGAAGTGGAAATCCCAGCACGTTTGGCTGCTTTCATGCAAGGCAAGAAGCAGAGTGTCAGCATGACAAAAGATTTTGCTGATTTCAAGAGTTATTTAATTGAAAAGTAAACGTGCAGTCAAGTTAATATCAACTAACAAAATAATTCTTAAATTATTTGGAAGTTAAAGGATAAAAAAGTATTTTTGCAAAAGAATAAGGGAAAAATGGTGGCCGTATCGTATAGATCGGGATACTCATCAAATAATACAGAAAACCGAGAAGACTTCTCTTGTTGATGGCGGGCCATATAAAGTTTTAACGAACCTAAGCTGTAAAGCCGGTGGATTACAAAGACGGAGAGTTCTCAAATCATTTCAGCTCGGAGTTTCATCACATCATCGGTACGGCCTTTTTTCCTTTTTTTGTAACCTAAAGAATATCATTATGTTTAGTGGAATAATTGAAGCATTCGCCACAGTAGTGGCAATAGAGAAAGACAAGGAGAATGTCAACCTGACACTCACCTGCCCTTTCGTAAGTGAACTGAAAATAGACCAAAGCGTTGCCCACAACGGCGTTTGCCTTACGGTGGTTGAGATAAAGGACGGCAACTATGTTGTAACTGCCATGAAAGAAACCCTCGACCGCTCTAATCTCGGGCTACTGAAAGTGGGAGACAAAGTAAACGTGGAACGTTCAATGATGATTAACGGCAGGCTTGATGGACATATCGTGCAGGGCCATGTAGATACCACGGCAACATGCATCAGTATGGAAGATGCTCAGGGAAGCACCTATTTCACATTCCGCCATGAAAGTTCCAAAGAGATGGTAAGCAGAGGTTATTTTACTGTTGATAAGGGAAGCGTTACTGTTAATGGAGTTTCTCTAACCGTATGCAACCCCACGGAAGACACGTTCCAAGTGGCCATTATTCCATACACGATGGAGCACACGAACTTCTGTGACATAAAAGTTGGAACGGTAGTTAATTTGGAATTTGACATCTTAGGAAAATACATTGCAAGAATGAGGTCATTGGAGCAATAAAACGAAATGGCATAGAGCATC
>JAFYAT010000113.1 GCA_017540585.1 Bacteroidaceae bacterium
GCATAATTATTTTTACAATCCTTGCACCGCCTACTGCGCATCTTCAACGCCTAAAAACAATCGAGTAGGAGTCACTACACTCATTTATTTTATGCGCTGAACATACATCATTAATCAATACAATCATTATAAAAATAATTTCGAACTGTATGGTTGAAACTGTATGTTGTTTTTTGCCGCAGTGCGGCCAGTAAAAAAAACATGGTAAAAACCAAATAAAATCAAAAAAAACATGTTTTTTCTTGTTTTTGTTCTGTTTCTTGACTGTTTTTTTAATATGCACCTTTGTGCAAAACTACAACCGTACAGGTCGAATAATTTTGCACACCTACTTATGAACACCGATTTCAGATATTCCACAGACTTCTACAGCATGAACACCCATGAGCTGAAACACACCTGCATGCACATGCTTTGTCTTGCAGGTGAAGGCAGCTTTGTGTTCAACGAAAAATGCTACCACATTGTCAAGAACGACCTTGTGGTAATACCGATGCCTGACCGTGTCAATAACCTTGCTGCACATACCGACCTGCAAGTCGAATGGTTTGCAGCCAACGAAAAATTCCTGCAAAACCAGCTGCCAACGAACAACTACAGCATAGGCGGCAGTATCTCGCTGAATCATAATCCAGTAATCAAGCTTTCTGACGAACAGGCACGACATCTATCAGACGATTTCCATCGTCTGCGAGACCGCATGGGCGACAGTCATCTGCAATTCTATCGTGAACTGATGGGCAGCCTCTGCCTCACCATGATGTACGACATATTCGAGGCACACGCACAGCGTGACACATCCACCCCACATACCGACCGCACAGCATACATAGTGAAACAGTTGATGGCAATACTATCTACAGGTATCAGCAGTAGTGAACGCGACGTAACCTACTACGCCAAGCGTCTTAACGTATCGCCGAAGTATCTGTCAGCCACCATCAAACGTGTGACTGGCCATAGCGTCACATCATACATTGACCGTCACACCATTCCGATATTAAAGAAATACCTGAACGATGAACGGCTATCGCTCAAGCAGATTGCCAGTATGATGAACTTCACCTCATTGAGTTACTTCAGCCGTTACTGCACCAAGCATCTTGGCAAGTCGCCCAGCGACTACCGTCAGAGTCTTCAACCGAAAAAAGAAGAGAATCAATGAGGATGTCTCTACCTGTATATTTTTCTTACACACACCTAAAAACAGGAAGAAAAGTCAAACTTAGTTGCATAATATCCTAATGACACAGCAATGATACCTAAAACCACGCTCCCTACTACATAGAGCGAGAACAAGACATAGTTATTGGCTTGTAGCAGAATCAGCGCTTCTTTTGTGAATGTCGAGAATGTAGTGAAGCCACCACAAAATCCTACCATAAGGAAAAGAGTGAATGCCGAAGACAAGTTCTGGAAACGGCTCGTCACTCCCCAAAGGATTCCTATCAGAAGACAACCAACGACATTAACAGCAAGCGTTGCCCAGGGAAATCCATTGCGTGCATGAAACATGAAAAGTGATATCAGGTAGCGACAGATGCCACCTAACCCACTTCCTAAACCTACTAAGATTATATCTTTTACCATTTTGCGATATTCGATTTATTATTTACCATCCTCTATTACTTGCCATGATAGACAAACAGTATTTACTAAGCAAAAATACTAACAAATTGTTGAATCGCCAAATTGACCCGAAGAATAACGCATATTTTACGACGTTTCCCCCTACGAATCGTCGAATATCTTCATGTGAACACAAATAGAAACTACCCAAACGGACATTGTTATATGGCACCTATATCGGAACAATTCGACCTGTGATTCAAAGGGAAACAACCTATTTCAGGCGGAATCGGCTCAAAACAGGTACGTTTTTATAAATTTTTCAGCTCATAGTGAGCCGATAATTGAATAATATTTATTAGTTTTGCACCGATTAGAGACATTAAAGTAATGGATATATTGAATAGAAATGAACAAGAAAATTTTACTCAGTGAAGTGAGTAATTTTACTCAGTGCGAAGATATAAATAATAAATAGAACCGCCAAACATTTTACAAAAAAAGAGCGCAACTCCCGAATGGAATTGCGCTCACAATTTATAATAGAGTTTTATATTACTCTTCAGCAGGGTTGCCATGCGAGATTTCTGCATACAATCATTCGTCCCCTTACTCCCCCTTTCACTCACCTTTTACCACCTAAATTTCATAGCACTACCCTACCGTGAAGCCGAGGGCGGAGAGGATGGCGGTGAGAGTGGTAAGAGCGATGTTACTGATGATGCTCCACTTATTGACCGATGGTCTTCCCTCCCCTTGCAGGGTACGGTCGAAGCGAGCGTCACTCTGCTCCTGCACCGTTTGTCTGTTCATGTTTTCGTTTGTCATAGCTATTATTTTTCTTTATTTTCTGCGTGAAGTAACTGTCAATACCGAAGATACTTCCGCAGTAGATTAGGATTTGTGCGAAGATGTAGAGAACTGAGTCGTGAATTTCGCCAGGAGGCGGTATCAGTAGAGCCACGAAGGCGAGGATGATGCCAAAGGCGAGGAGCACGGCAGCGGTCAGTTCCTTGAGATTGTGATTAGTATTGAGTTCCATAAGCGTGAGAGTTGAGCCCCCTATCCCCCAACTTAGCGAAGGCCCCCTTGGGGAGTTAGAGGGGGCCTTACCCTTTCACACTAAAAACTGTTGTCATCGCCTCCCGAAGTGCTACCGCCACCCGAAGGAGTATTACCTCCGCCATCACCCTCTGTGGTGTTGAGGTTGGCTACCGACTCACCAGCCTTGATGGCCTTGAGGACAGCTGCCTGAGCGGCACGGCTTGCCACGAGGTTGAACTCAGCATCTTCGATGAGGTTCTTGAACTCACTGCCACACTCCCAGTTCACGTTCACACCCGTGATGTTCTGTGCCGTGAACTTGTCTGCCGTCTCTGCGCCCTTTGAGCGGAGCAGAACGCTGAAGTCGCCGAGGTCGCCAAGTCGAATCTTCTTGCCCTCAAGGAGCAGCTCACGCATACAATCGACTGCAAGATAGAGGATGGCGCTGATGTCGGCACGCGAATAGACACAGCCGTGAGTAGCGATATGCTTGGCGAACTTCTCGATGGTCATCACGTCAGCATACTGTGCAATGGCGAAAGCGTTCTGCTTCTCAGTTGCCACGAGTGCCACGTCTGCCGAAGAAGGGTTGCTACCAGCCTTCCTGGCAGCCTTGATGCGTGCCTTTGCCTGATTGATTTCAAAGAGATTGGAGTTTACGCCACGCATTACGATTGAATAGTTAATCATAGTCGTATGATTGTTTTTCTTTCGCCATCAGAGCCATCATTATTGCCCTGTGGCGGAGCAAAAGTGTTGAGAGGCGGCGAGCTTAAATTATTGCCGCCTTCTGTGACAAGCTATCGCAGGATAGAGTCATTTCTCAATCACGGTGCAAAGATACGAACCTATTCCCGAATATGCAATACTTTTCCCGAGGGTTGAGCCCCCGACCCCAAACTTAGCGAAGCGTGAGAGGTGTCGTGGTCATTAAGGTCATTGGTCATTAAGGTCAAAAAGGATTTTTCGCGCTCTTTTCGGCTCACTATAATAATATAATTTTAAAATTATATTATTATAGTGGCGTAATTTTGCATCGCCGATTCGTAAATGACCTTAATGACCAATGACCTTAATGACCACATCACCTCTGAGTCAACAGTTAAAAATCTGCAGTTAAAACTTTGTTTTTTATGCACATAAAATCCAAATGGATAACATGTAGTATGAGTAATATCCAACATCCAACTTTTTTTCTCAACTTTACTCTTGCTTTATGATGAACGAATAATGCAAGATAAAATGCCTGCTTCCGCTACCACCCGCCCTATTTTATATAAAATCCGTGTAAAAAATCATTCCATAACCAGGGGTTATTTCAAGGATTTTTATTAAATTTGCACGTGAATTTTAGTAATCCATCCATGCTACTATCAAGTTTATGAAGATGGAAGACATGAATAATCGCAACCAACGCATCATAACAGACATGAGGCGAGGGAGAAGACAGGAAGATAGAAGCGGATGGCAAAGAAAAGGAACGCCGAGCTCAGAAACCTGCTTTCAAGTTCCACATAGTTGGCTTAAAGGTTGGTGACACGGTTGTCTTGATGAACTGACCCTGCCTGTCACCGTGGAAGCTGACAATAAGGTTGAATACCAAGGTCGCCTCTGGTCGCTCTCTGCCTTCACCCGTGAGTTCCTGCCAGAAGACAAGTAGAACACATCGGGCGCTCATCAAGGACCTAAGTTCTTTAGCTACGAGGGCAAGACGCTGAGTGAGTTAAGGAAAGAGAAGGAAAAATAATCAGTAATTCGCTAATCTGGATTAGCAAAAATAGCAAATCGGTCAGCAGGATGACCGAAATAATATAAAACTTAAAATAATAAAACAAGAAATATGGAAACCAAAATAATAGGCCAAGGATACAACCTAGATGCAGATACTTCTGTAGCCAAGGAGCTGATAGAGCAATTCAATAGTAAAAGATATGACTCTTTCACTTGTCTCGTGGCATTTGCAAGTCAAGGAGGAATCTCTGCACTTACACCTTACATCTTAGCCGAAAAGAAAAGGGGTGTAAATGTGAAGATTATTCTCGGCATCGACCAGAAAGGAACCTCAAAAGAGGCTCTTGAAGAGGTATTGTCGTGGGGTGTGGAGGCAAAGATTTATCATACTCAGTCGGTAAACATTTTCCATCCAAAGATTTACCTATTTGAGAATACTGACATTTTCACCCTGATAGTTGGTTCAAACAATCTTACTACAATGGGATTGGTTAAGAACATTGAGTGTTCACTTTTGATCAAAGACACAAAAGGCGAGCATACTGTTCATAATGATTTCTACGTTTATTGGAAGTCGATTCTTGATGGTGTAGATGTCAACTTGATGCCTATTACACAGGAATTGATTGACGAACTTTATGCGGATAAACTCATTCCTACAGAATCGGAGCGAACGGACAAATACGATAATGGCAGAGATCGTACTTCTAGTACAGGAGCAAGCCGACGTGTCAATTTCAATGGAGCAAAGATTCAGCGTAATCCTGAAGGTTTTGTGCCAAAGAGAAGACAGGTAAAAGCAAAACGAGTAACCAAAACAAAGAATGCTTCAAATCCAAGCCAGCCAATAATAACTGTTTCGGAAGAATCTCTATTGGTGAATGGCGAGGAGGTTCTGATAGCGGAGATTGGTGGCGGTCCTCGTTGGAAGCAGGTAAACTTCCCTGTCGAAATCTTTGAGAACTTCTTTGGCGCGGAACGAGGTAACAACTCATACAATATTGAACTGATGAACATTGCTCAGGATGGTTCCTTGGGTGATGTTGAAGTTCGTCAGGCTGTATCAGTCAGAAGTCATAACTACCGTTTTGAAATTCACTGTGCAGAAACAGAAGGTGCGTACCCAGGCAATAACAAGCGCCCTATTGGCTTGTTTGTCAAAATAGATAATGACCGATTTTTGTACCAAGTTCTGCTACACGACCATCCAGCATACAAAAAAAACAAGAAATACCTGTATGCAGAAAGTAGTGTGAGAAGACAAGACGAATTAAGAAGACACATCGTCCACATTGAGGCAATTCATGCCCTTTATCCAGAATTAGTTATCTAATGAGCTACAATTTCAGAACATTAAACTACCTTGGCAGCAAGTTGCGCTTGTTGGATTTCATCGAGGATAAGGTACTTGATGTGACGCCACAAGAAGCTGGAATCTGTGATTTATTCGCAGGTTCTGGTTGTGTGTCGCGTAAGTTGTCGCGTCTGCACTCTGTTGTCTCTTGCGATATTCAAAGCTATTCAATGGTTATTGTCAATGCGTTACTCAACAAATTTGATGTAACAGATAAGACAATCGAAGATTTCTTCAAGTCATTAGACAACGAATGCTCAAAAAAGTTGCGAGAGGCTTTTGCTCCTTTGATTGAATTAGAACAAGATGCCATCGATAGTAAGAATCTCGAAGTACTTACTTGCATCCTTGAACATGGGTCGTTAGAGGTATTCAACATTGAGCACAACCTTTCTTGTTTATCAGATCAATTAGTGGTTGTTTGCAAAAACCTCAAGAAAGACGGATTAGATGATGTACGTTCATTGATTAGTCGCTACTATGGTGGTGTCTATTTCTCCTACAAGCAAGCTGTTGAGATTGATATTATTCTAGAGACTATTCACAGATTAATATCAGAAGACAATCGCGATTTGTTCCTTGCTGCTCTTTTAAGTACAGCAAGTGATATTGTTGATACTGTAGGAAAGCATTTTGCTCAGCCAATAAAAGCTAGAGATTCCAAAGGTAACATTAAGATAACCGTTTACAACAAGGCTGTAAAAGACAAGACTATTGATGTAGTTGCTCTCTATCGTGAATGGTTGTTAAAATACAGGAATCTATCCAAGAGCGATTGTCAGCACATTACAATGCAAGGTGACTACGAACAATGTCTAAAGTCTCTTCCCGACAACGTAAAAACCGTTTATGCAGATCCTCCATACACACGCGATCATTATAGTCGCTACTATCACGTGCTGGAAACATTGACCCTTCGAGATACTCCTAAGATTTCAACGGTTACAATACATGGTTCAACCCATGTAAGCAATGGCATCTATCGAGAGGATCGACATCAGTCACCTTTCTGCATCAAAAGTAAGGCTCCAGAGGCATTCCGCAAGATGTTTGAACTTACGGCTTCAGCAGGAAGGAATCTGTTGCTTTCATACTCTCCATACGATGAAACGAAAAAAACACATCCACGTGTGGTGACAATGCAGCAACTTATTGCTCTTGCAGAGGAATACTATGATAATGTCGAGACGGTTTCCGCTGGTAGTTTCAAGCATAACAAGCTTAACTCAACAGAGCATTTTCTTGAAGCTTCCGATGAGGCAGAACTGTTGATAGTATGCACTAACAACGAATAATCCGTAAGATTAAATGCAGTTAAAAGACAACATAAAATTCTCAATTGACAATCAGATGTCTGTAGGTGGTGAGGATTGCAAGAACATCCTGATAAAGGGTGATAACAAAGCAATTCTCCCAGAATTGGTACCTGTGTACGGAGGCAAGATAAAGTGCATCTACATTGACCCTCCATACAATAACGGAGATTCCTATCACTACTACAATGACAATACAACTACGTCTGCCTGGCTCAAAGATATGCATAGTGTTTTGTCATGGCTTAGAATGCTGCTGAAAAAAGATGGTAGCATTTGGATTTCCATTGATGATAAGGAAATGGCTTATCTAAAAGTGGAAGCAGATAAAATTTTCGGACGCGAGAATTTTGCGAGCACTATAGTGTGGCAGCAAAGAAAGACTCGTGAGAATCGTGCAGTATTCTCATGCAATCATGAGTATGTGCTTGTTTATGCCAAAGACATCAAGGCGTTTAAGAAATCACGCAATCTTCTTCCTGTTGGTGAAGATTTCGTTGACAGCAAATACAAGAATCCAGATAATGACCCACGAGGCCCTTGGCAATCTGTATCAGCCAGTGTTCAAGCAGGACATGCTGTTGCGAGTCAGTTCTATACAATTATTTCTCCAGCAGGTGTAGAGTTCGACCCTCCCAAGGGACGTTGCTGGGCTTATAATCAAGAAAAGATGCTGCGAGAGATTGCAGAGCATAATATTTGGTTTGGCTTGGAAGGCAGAAATACTCCACGTATCAAAAAGTTCTTGGCTAATGCAAAAATAGGATTAACACCCGAAACTCTTTGGTCAGGAGACAACTATGGTACTACAGATAGCGCCAAGAAGCATTTGCTGTCGCTTTTCCCAGAAATGGAGAATGTGTTTGATACTCCAAAGCCAGAGGAATTGATAAAGCAGATTATAGAGATTGCCAGTAACGAGGGTGAGTACGTGCTTGATTGTTACATTGGCTCTGGCACTACGATGGCAACAGCTCACAAACTCAACCGTAACTACATCGGAATAGAAATTGGTGACCAGATGGCAGATTTAGTAGTCAGACGCATGAACCTCGTAATCAATGGCGAAAGTGGAGGTGTGTCTTCTGCTGTAAATTGGAGTGGTGGTGGTCAATACGCTATATACAATTTTGACAAGAATAAAGTGGAGGAACGTAAGATAGAAGATAAACCTACTTACTCCAGACAACCGATTCTATATCATCAGTTAGATCTTTTTGAACTTTTCGAACAATATGGCGAAGAGCCAATCACTCAGAACTGCATGGTTCGCGAGGACATTGAGATTGAATACGGCACGAAACATAATCATCGTCACTTGCCGATTGACCTCACTAAGAACCTCCTTATCTGTAACGTAAAGAAGGACAACTGGGAGCAGTACCTTGATGGCTCTGCCAAGATTTATTATACAGGCAAGAAGTTCCCGACCACGGTCGCGCTCAACAAGCTCTACTACTTCATGCCGTACCTCTCGGGCAAGGGCATTCGTGATCTCTACTACATCAAGATTGCTCGTCTTGGCTACCGCAAAGAAGGTCAGGAGAACGATAACAAGAACGACCTCCGCTTGGTATTCGAGATTGAGCGTGTTGGTCAACTCTTCGATGACTACAAGAAAGTGAAGCTCAACATCTGGCGTACATTTACGGATACTACGATGGAGAGGTTGATGAATATAAACTATAACGAAGATTAAGTTTTCATAGAAATAAATAATGACATCAAACGATAATATAAACTTCTTTGACCAGCAGAAGGCAAATTCCAGAATAAAGGCAAGGATTGTGTCGGAGTATTTCCCACACTATTGTCAAATAATCGCATCGAAGCACATGCCTGAGCGTTTTGGTTACTTTGACCTTTTCTCTGGTCCTGGTGTATATGAGGATGGTCAAGAGTCAACACCTATTCTGTTGGCTCGCAACTGTCTTCGCATAGAATTTCTTCGCCAACGTCTGTGGATGGTGTTCAACGATGCTAATTGGTCAGAGAAGCTGAAGGAGAATTTCAATCAGCGCTTCAATGATTCAGGCTTTGTTTTCCGTCCTCACTTCGGTCATAGTAAGGTGGGCGAAGAACCAGAAATTGATAAATTCTTGCGTAGAAGTTGGATGAAGCAGAACCAAAGCGGCAGAGTGTTCAATGAATGTCCTGCGGTTTTGTTTATTGATCCTTTCGGTTATAAGGCAATCCATACGGACGTACTCACCGACTTCATGAAGAGTTGGGGTAACGAAGTGTTTATCTTCATCAACTCAAAGCGCATCAATCCAGCTCTTGATAATCCGAAGTTCGAGGAAGACCTTCGCAACTTGCTGCCAACTACGTTTGACCAGGTTAAGGCAGAGATTCACACAAAGAGAAATAGACCTCTTGGCGAAAGACTTCAGGTTATCATCAACGGCATTGGCGAAGAGTTCAAACGTAAGTTGGGGCATGTGTTCTATACTGCCTTCAAGTTTCAAGAGGAGGACATTAACACCACAAGTCACTTCATTCTACACATCACAAAGGGACCTAAGGGTTACGAGTTGATAAAGCAGATTTACAACGACTTCGACAATGTGGGTGCTGCATTTGATGCAGAAAGCAACACCTATACATTCGATGCTAAAATGGATAACCGTCCGCCAAGCATGTTTGAAGAAGAGTTGCGACAGGCACCAATTGACAAACTCTCAGAAGAACTTTGGAAGAAATATGCAAATCAAACAATAAGTGCTCAAAAGCTGTTTGACGAAGAGCAGAAGAAAACCAAGTTCTGCCGTATGCACTATGCAATGGCGTTGCGTTCACTTTATAGTAAGGGCGCTTTGCAGTCAAGATTTACCGATGATAAGAAACACGTTGTAAGTGTTCTCATTAACGACAACTGCATTCTCACCTTTGTAAACCACGATTAAGTATGGCTACATCGAAGATAGAATGGACAGATAAGACATGGAACCCAGTTACTGGCTGCACGAAGCAGTCAGAGGGTTGTCGTAATTGTTACGCAGAGGTGATGGCTCGAAGATTGAAAGGAATGCACAAGCCAAAATATCAGAATGGTTTTGAATTGACTTTACATCCCGAAGACCTTGACGAGCCAAAGAAGTGGCGTACTAAATCGATGGTGTTTGTTTGCTCAATGGGCGACCTTTTCCATAAGGATGTACCATTTGAGTTCGTGGATAAGGTTATGCAAACGATAAGCGAAACGCCACAGCATCGCTACCAGATTCTGACCAAGCGTGCTGAACGCATGGCAGAATACTTTGCCACTCACAAGGCTCCTGCGAATGCTTGGCTCGGTGTGACTGTTGAGGAAGAACGCACAAAGTTCCGTATGGATTACTTGCGACATATTCCTGCTACGGTACATTTCCTTTCCTGTGAGCCATTACTCAGCGACCTTGGAGAAATGAATCTTAAAGGAATTGAATGGGTAATTGTTGGTGGCGAGAGCGGTGTGAAGGCTCGTCCAATGCAAGAGGCGTGGGTATTGAACATCAAGCGTCAGGCGAATGCTGCCAAAGTTCCTTTCTTCTTCAAGCAATGGGGAACCTGGAGCAAGGACGGAGTGAAGAGCAACAAGCACGTTAATGGTAAACTGCTTGAAGGCAAAGTTTGCCAAGAGTTGCCAGAGGAGAAAGGAGGCAAACGATGAACGGACTTTATGTAGAACGTGTTCTTGCTATGCGTCCTGACCGTTCAGCATTCCAGCATGTGAGTGGCGATGAACTTGAGTTGAACAAGCTTCTGGTTAAGGAATTGACGCCTTTGTTGAAGAATGACGAATTTAATCCTAACCACGACATTGACAAGGTTGACCTGCTACAGCTGGCATACGGAATCTGCTTACAAGTGAGCGAAAACCCGATAGAAACAAGTGCGGAAGGAAACGAGCTTGACTGGTTGACGATAAATGATTTCCTTGAATCAATTAGAATCTACTCAACGTCAAACGAGCAAAGTTCCATCGCTCTCTGCTTGGCAATGCACACCCTTTCTTTACAGAAAGAAATCACACCTCAAGCACGTAGGTTTGCAGATTTGATGAAAGTATATTGTGCACAGACAGCGCTTGACTCCCGACTCTACAAGTATTTCTGTGCGTTGCGCACAGAGATGTCGAAGCAATACAGGGTTAATTGGATGGAATTCAATCCTAACATTGATAACCTTTCCGCACTTTCTCATTCCACTTGGAATATTATAACTCATGGCTTCAGTTTGGAGATGGTGGAAAGCTGGCTCGGTCACATTGGCTTCAAAAGGTATAAACTCCTACAGATAATCACTAACGCTTTTGAAGAGGATGTGAAGCAGAGAAAGATAACTGAGGAACAAAACGACAATTTCGACTGGTAAGTATGAACAAGATATTCAATTACGAAGAACACGAAACTCGTGCGGCACTATGGGCATTGCAAGAGGAAAGCAACCCCATCGTCAACAAAGATGATGATGAGGCTTCTTGGCTCTTGTGTGCTCACGCTTCAGGACTCATCTCGCGCATACGCCGCCAGAACGAAGAACTTGCTGAACGAATTTCCTATTCTGACATTGAGATTGCTTTTGCGCGTTATGCTGCAGAAAACGAAGATAAGAAGGATATGCTTGTTGAACTGCTTGAATTGATGCAGGATGGCAAGTATGACAGCCGTCTTTATGCTATTCAACGTCATTTGCAAGACAGCGACTCCACATTCAACGAACTGCCTCCAGCCATGCCTTCCATTGCACTTTGTGAGTTTGAGAACTACCCTTCCCAGATGTTCGATTTCGTGGCTGGTAACGACATTAACACAAAGAAGCAGAAACTGAAGGATATCATCGATGACTTGAAGGATGAGGTGGCGAAGTTGATAAAATGCAAAGAGAAACCAGGGAATGATACACTCATTTCTGTTTTAAAGAATTACTATTCAAAACACGAACTGACTCTCATTCCTTCACGCAAGGTGTACTCTACGTTCTTTGCTCCTATAATAAATCTTACAGCAAAAGGCTCGTTTGATAACTTCAAGACCAAGATTAAAGAGATATTCCCACGATTAGACAGTATGGAATAATCGCGACTACTGACTTTTACTGAACTAATGGTGAACTTTCGCTGACCTTGGCGAAAATTCACCATTTTTCATTTGCGCTTTCACGCCTGTAGCAAATTGATTTGCAAACAAATATTTTTTATTTTGAAAAATAACAAAAATAATTTTGGCTGTCTATTGTGAGTTCAAAGTGACCCTCTACTTTTGCACCCAGAAATCAAGAACAAACGTGTTCAAGATTTCTGGGTGCTTTGTTTGCTTCGGCACCACCAAACTTAAGAACCATGCGAAAGGCGCATGAGAGGCAGACACATGACTAAGCGTATGAAAGCAATTTTCAAAGTGGTGCAGCAGGGCGAGGCCTTCGCTGTACAGAGCCAGAAGGCTGAGGGCGGTCAGACGATGAAGTGCAACATCGTGCTTCAGGAACTGGGTGGCAAGTACGAGGAACAGTACGTGGGTGCCATGCTCGGCAATGCTGCAACGTGCAGGTTCTTCCCGGGCGATCTGGTGGCAGCTTCGCTCCGATTCACAACACGTGACTACAACGGACAGACGTACCAGGACATCCTCGTGACAGACATCGTAAAACTTAACCGATAACGACTATGGCAACAAGAGGAACAAGAAACAACAACCCGCTCAACATCCGTCATGCAGGGAGCCAGTGGGTGGGTATGCGTAAGGTGCAGACGGATAAGTGTTTCGTACAGTTCGTGAGCCGCAAGTATGGCTATCGTGCAGCATTCGTACTGCTCCACAACTACATCAGGAAGGGCAAGGACACCATCGGCAAAATCGTTGCCAAGTGGGCACCATCGAGCGACGGGAACAACACACAGGCGTACATCAACTACGTGAGCTCCACCACCGGCATCGATGCCAGTCATGCCCTCCGATGGGAGGACAAGGACGCACTCGTGGATATCGTTCGCAGCATGGCACACATGGAGAGCGGAATCATCGAAGATGCTTCGCTCATTGCTGAAGCTTATGAACTCGCGTCTTCGAAGTGAAAAGTGAAAAATCGGCTGGCGCACCATAGCGTTAGCCAGCATAAAGTAAAAACTTGAGTTGAAGCACAGAAGGAGGATTTTCCATGGTAAAGCGCGCAACATTCCCGAAGTCTTCTTCTCGCTAAAAAACTCAAGAATATGCAGAAGCAAAATATTTTCGTTGAGAATCTCAACATGGAGACACAAACTGTGTTTCACACCAGTGGCGACATCAATATCTTTCCATGCGACTTCGAGAGAGGTCAGCAGATTGTAGCAGGTGGCACTCACGCCTCGCAGAAGGGACGCATGATTACAGAGGATGACGGCACCAGCTATTTCAAGCACTACCGTCATAATAGCGGTAGTCGTTACAACCGCCTGTTCCTTACGGCACATGGCGACATCAAAGAGACGACTTCGGACATGATTTTCACGCTTCGTTTCCCTAAGAAGTATGGCAAGTCACTCATCAAGGCCTTGTTCTGCGAGGAGACAGAGGAGATGAAGGAGTACCTAATAGTAAAATGAGGAATCAGTAAAATAGTAAATCGTAAAATCGTAAAAATAACACCATGAGTTGCTATACAATATTTTATAAGGAAGGCGCAAAGATGATGCGTCCTGTCACAAGTCGTGACGAATACATGCAGTTGCGTGACACTGCCAGGCAGAAGGCAATTGTCGAGAGCGTACGCAAGGGCGGGGAGAAGATGAAACATCGACTCATGCAGATGAATTACTCATGTTTGCCTAACGAGGACGGAACGCTGAAAGGCAGCACTCGGATGACTGCCACAGTAGGCATGGACGTTGACCACATCGCCAGGGAACAGATGCAGGACGTGAAGGAACGCATACTCGCCAAGAAGGAAGAACTCGGATTGATGATGCTGGAGCTGTCGGCACGTGGTGAGGGTTATCACCTGGTGTTCAAGCGTAAACCGGAACTGAGTCAGGAGGATAACCTGCGATGGGCAAGCGACCTGCTGGGAGTGGAGTTTGACAAGGGCGCCAAGGACATTACACGTGTGTTCTTCGCAACCACGGCTTCAGAAGAAGACCTCCTGTATCTGGATGATGAGTTGTTCGTGAACGAAGGGATTGCCACACAAGAGAGTATAACTGCCGATGCAGGAATCCCGGAAGGAAGCAATGGTTCGGGAACTATATCTGATGAAGAAATCAGTAAGGGAAACACCATCCCAGCCAAGTGCATCCCAGAAAACTATTTGGGCATACCTTACACCTCAATCATCGCGAAGTGGTGGCAAATGTACAACGACGGGCAGACACCGGTGAAATCGAACCGCAACGTGCTTACGTTCGAACTTGCCGTGAATCTTCGTCACATCTGTGGGTTCGACCGTGAGGTGCTGAAAAAGGTGATTCCATGCTACGACGGATTCACGGAGACGGAAAAGATGGCTTGCATCGATTCGGCCCTTGCCAGCAAGATGACGCAGATGCCACGCCGACTGAAGGATGTGCTGACCGAACTGAAGAAGGAGAACATGGAGGACGACCGCATCTTCAAGGCACTGGAGGAAGCCGAACAGGAGGACGACCTGTTCTACTACAAACGCATTCCCAAGGCGGCTCTGCCTCAGGGCATCAGCGACAGCGTGAAGGCGACGGGAGCGAAGATGGTGATGCCCGTATTGGCTGTGGCGTGTCCTGCCATCGGTGCACTGGCAACGGATGTAGGGGTGCTCGTGCATGGCAAGGAGACGAAGCTGAACATGCACTCATTTGTAGTGGGCGATGCAGCTTCGTGCAAGGGTGACCTGGATGGTATCGTCGAGGCGTGGATGGCGGAAGAGATGAACAAGAACAAACTCTACTACCAACAGGAATCGGAGTATCGCGACAAGAAGAAGGCGGCAAAGAATGCCAAGGCTCAACCCGACGAGCCACACTTGCCAGTGCGATTCCTGACGATGAACAACACGGTGGCGAACCTTGCCGAACGACTTGCAAACACGGATGGCAAGCATGCTTTCTCATTCACGCCCGAGGCAGATACCGTGGCACAGAAATGGCGCACATCGATGAGCGACTTCTCCACAATGCTTCGTCAGGCGTATGACGGCAGCCGCTACGACCGAGAGGCGAAGTCGGCAGATGCCACGACCGTCCACATTGACCATCTGCTGTGGAACGTGTGTATGTGCGGTACGCCCGATGCACTCTACCGTGTGATATCGAACTACACCGACGGCCTCCTCTCGCGCTTCATCATTGCCCATACACCCGACAACACCTTTGCGCCACTGGAGGACAAGCCAAACCTGATGACAGACAAGTTGCGCGACAACATCGGTCAGATTGCACACCTGCTACCGCTGATGCAGGGTACGCTGAATCTCCCGAAACTGGAGGAACGAAGCCGCCAATGGGTAGAGAAGGTTCGACGTGAGACACTGAAGGACGATGACCGTGTGATGGCACGTGCACGCCTGCGTGATCACAGCACGGCTATGCGTATGACGACTTGCCTCATCCTCTGTGCCGTTGCCGAGCGACTCATCAAGCAGCATGGATTGAACGGAGCGGAGAAGCAACTGAAGGCGAATCCACAACTCACGGCTGAGATGGCCACGAAAATGCAGACACCGGCAATGCTCGATGCCTACGAGGTATTGGCAGATTCGCTGATAGACAACGACATGCTGTACTTCCGCGAGAAGCTGGAGAATGCCACCCAAAACATCGGAACGACCAGCGACCGCAAGCGTGGCGGCAAGAACGACCGCATCTTCGACCGCCTCTCAGACACCTTCACCTTCGAACAGGCAATGGGTGCCAAGGGCAATGGATGTACCCACAACTCCGTCCGTCAGATGCTGAAGAACTGGAAGAAGCAAGGTCTCATCAAGCAGGTGGACGAGGTGCATTACGCTAAGACAACCTCATAACCGAATAATAATATGGAACTCAAACTTCATCGGACACTCATTCATCGTGACACCACAGACGGTTACATCACGATTGGCGGTCGACGCATCTGCGACACCGCCGAGCATACTCCCATCATGCTTCATCCAGGGAGTTACACCCTGACACGCAAGCAAATGTATCTCATGGCAGGCAATGGTGTTTACACCCTCCAGACACCCAATATCATCGTAGGCAAGCACCGCTGTCGAGGTCTCATCATCAACTCACGCACCACCTACCTCCGCATCTACGAACGCCTGAAAAAGGCCCTTGTACGCAAGGAAGAAGTTGTGCTCGTGGTGGAAGCGTAACAAAGATTGCAAACGCCCCAGCATCATTCACGATGCTGGGGCGTTCCGTTGATATGCGGTTATCGTATCTTCCTGATTCAAAATTTACTTAGTGGATTGAGCAATTTTACTCAGTGGGAAGATATAACTTATTCTTCCACTGCTGCCTGTGCGGCGGCAAGACGTGCAATAGGTACACGGAATGGAGAACATGATGCGTAATCCATGCCAATCTTGGCACAGAACTTGACGGATGATGGTTCGCCTCCATGCTCACCACAGATACCTGTGCGCATACCAGGACGCACAGAACGTCCCTTCTCCACTGCCATCTTGATGAGCTGACCTACTCCGTTCTGGTCAAGCACCTGGAATGGGTCAACCTTGAGGATCTTCTTCTCAAGATAAACTGGGAGGAATGATGCGATATCGTCACGTGAGTAACCGAAGGTCATCTGAGTGAGGTCGTTAGTACCGAATGAGAAATACTCTGCCTCTGTTGCTATGCGATTAGCTGTAAGTGCAGCACGTGGAGTTTCAATCATCGTACCAATCTCGAAGTCGAGCTCTACGCCTTCTTCCTTGAATACCTCCTTGGCTACTCGCTGGATAATCTCCTTCTGCTGCTTCAACTCATAGAGAATACCTACGAGAGGCACCATGATTTCTGGATGAGGGTCGAAACCTTCCTTCTTCAACTGGCATGCTGCTCCAAGGATGGCACGTGTCTGCATGGCTGTAATCTCTGGGAATGTGATTCCGAGACGGCAACCACGATGACCAAGCATTGGGTTGTTCTCTGCAAGTGACTCAACACGACGCTGGATAGTCTTGAGGTCAACGCCCATCTCCTTTGCCATCGTCTCCTGTCCTGCAAGGTCGTGTGGTACGAACTCATGGAGAGGTGGGTCGAGAAGACGGATATTGACGTGAAGTCCGTCCATTGCCTTGAGGATGCCGTAGAAGTCAGCCTTCTGATAAGGGAGAAGCTTAGCAAGTGCCTTCTCACGTCCCTCTGCTGTCTCAGAGAGAATCATCTCACGCATGGCAATAATCTTCTTGTCCTCGAAGAACATGTGCTCGGTACGTGTAAGACCGATACCCTTTGCACCGAATGCACGTGCCACCTCTGCATCGTGTGGTGTGTCGGCATTGGTACGTACCTGAAGCTTTGTATATTTGTCGCAGAGATCCATGAGAGCCTTGAAGTCGCCAGAGAGTTCTGCTGCCTTGGTAGCAATCTCGCCTGCATAAACCTGACCGGTTGTACCATTGAGAGAGATGTAATCACCCTCCTTGTATGTAACGCCCTCTATCTCTACTGTCTTTGACTTGTAATCCACATTGATTGCTCCCGCACCTGACACACAGCACTTACCCATACCACGGGCAACGACGGCAGCGTGTGAAGTCATACCGCCACGTGCTGTGAGGATTCCCTGTGCAGATGCCATACCAGCAAGGTCCTCTGGTGATGTCTCGATACGTACCATGACCACCTTGTGACCATTGGCTGCCCACTCCTGTGCATCATCAGCATGGAACACTATCTGTCCACATGCTGCACCCGGAGAAGCAGGGAGACCTTGAGTGATGACCTTAGCCTTCTTGAGTGCTTCCTTGTCGAAGACAGGATGGAGAAGTTCGTCGAGTTTCTGAGGTTCACAACGGAGGATTGCAGTCTTTTCGTCAATGAGTCCTTCCTTGAGGAGGTCCATCGCAATCTTAACCATGGCTGTACCAGTACGCTTTCCGTTACGTGTCTGGAGGAACCAGAGCTTGCCTTCCTGTACTGTGAACTCCATGTCCTGCATATCGTGATAGTGACATTCAAGCTTGTCCTGAAGTGCGTCAAGTTCCTTGTATAGTTCAGGCATTGCCTCTTCCATTGAAGGGTACTTGCTCACGCGCTCTTCCTCAGAGATACCAGCACGCTCTGCCCAACGCTGACTACCAATCTTAGTAATCTGCTGTGGAGTACGAATACCTGCCACAACATCCTCACCCTGAGCATTGATAAGGTACTCACCATTGAAAAGGTTCTCGCCATTACCAGCATCACGTGAGAAACATACACCTGTGGCAGATGTATCGCCCATATTACCGAACACCATAGCCATTACTGACACGGCAGTACCCCACTCGTCCGGAATACCCTCCATCTTACGATAAAGGATGGCACGCTCGTTCATCCAGCTGCGGAACACAGCACAGATAGCACCCCAGAGCTGAACGACTGGATCTGTCGGGAAGTCCTGACCTGTCTGCTCCTTGATAGCTTTCTTGAAGAGTTCAACGAGTTTCTTGAGCGACTCAACAGAGAGGTCCTTGTCGAGTGATACGCCCTGTTCAGCCTTCACCTTCTCGATGATAGCCTCGAATGGGTCAATATCTTCCTTATTAACTGGTTTAAGTCCAAGAACGACGTCGCCATACATCTGTACGAAACGACGGTATGAGTCGTAAACAAAGTGAGGATTGCCCGTCTTCTGAGCCATACCCTCTGCCACCTCATCATTGAGTCCGAGGTTGAGGATGGTATCCATCATACCAGGCATTGATGCACGTGCACCAGAGCGCACGCTGACAAGAAGCGGGTTCTTAGGATCACCGAACTTGCAGTTCATGAGGTTCTCGATGTGCTTAACGGCAGCATTGACCTCGTCCTGAAGCAATTCCTTAATCTTTGCTTCACCCACCTGATAGTATTCGTTACAACAATCGGTAGTTATTGTAAAACCTGGAGGGACAGGCACTCCAATATGATTCATTTCTGCAAGGTTAGCACCCTTGCCACCAAGAGCTTCTCTCATCGAAGCATTTCCTTCGGCATGACCATTGCCGAATGTGTAAACTCTTTTTTGAGACATACAGTTTAATTGATAATTTAAGGTTCGTTATGTTTTTATTATTGTTAGATTTCACTTTTGGTTCATCAGGTTAGTGTGGTTTTGTCCGGATAAACGAAAGATAATGAAGGTTGCTTTATATCAATCAAGATTGAAACACTGATTCCACAGAGAACACATAGGTTCATCTGTTTCTTTCAGTCACAAAATACCTTCGACTATATTTTTCAGCGAGAAAGTTCTGAGTTTCCGTTTTCCAAAATCACTTTAACACAATTTCCAGAAGGATTTCTCTCATTTGTTGTTAAATTTCTACTGCAAAGGAGAGAAAATAATATGATATTACCAAATGTTTTGCAATTTTTTTTTGCTGTGTGCGCTTTTATGAAAAGTCGAAATTGCAAATAGCGGTTTTTCTTAGAATCTAACAGGAATAATGAGGAATAAAAAGGGAGTAAATGAAATTAAACGTTTTTTGCTATCTGTAGATGAAAATAACCTTTTATACGAAAAAACAAAACGGAAAAGCGTTTGAGACATGCAACGCTTTCCCGTTTCTTACAAATCGGTGACAGAATGTATCATGCTATCACACCAGAATGTAACTGCTCAATAGGGAACATCAAGTCCCAGTTCCTGCCCCAAACTATATTACCGTTCTCAATAGCAAAGCTACGGAACTTACGTGGGTCAAGATATTTATTATATTGCGGATGTGGATGACGACGAATGAAATCGCCAACATCAACTGTCTGCACAGTATTATCGCTAAATGTAAGACTAACGGTCAAGTTGCCTGCATTCTCTGCTTTCGTAATATAAAGCCTATCCATATCGCCCATTCTTTTATAATTTCTTTTTTATATTTGTACAACGTACACTCTGTCTCAGTACGAAGAACTTCACCCACTTATCTATGATATTCTTATGGTACTTACGTATAAACTCTTCTGCTGTACGCTTATCTTTTTCCTGCAATGACTCTACTCCTTTCTTCTCTCTAACACGCAATTCGACAAGCTCTCCATCCATCATAATTAGTTCGAAGACACTTTCTCTTGCTCCGTGTATCACATGAACATGAATTGGTTCGTGTTCATTCGAGTAGAAATAGAATATAAAACCGAAATATTCAAAAATCTTTGGCATAATCGTCATCACAATGTTTTAGTAACGATGCAAAAATACACAAAATATTTTAATACAAAAAAGAATCAGACAAATAATTTCAATATTAGAGAGATATCTTCCTTATAACATAGGTGTATATCAGCAATACCACATTCATAAGAAGGGCGTAGATGATGGCAGGGATGGAAATCCTTACATCATTGAACACGAATGGGCTTGAAGCAAGTGCTATGGCTTGTGCCGCATTCTGCATACCGACCTCAATGACGATAGTACGACGCTGCGCTCCCTTGAGACGGAACACGTATGAAAGTGCAGCACCGATTGCAATACACACAAGGATGAGAGCAAGCACGGCAAGCCCCATCTCGCCTATGTGGTCACGAATGCTGTCAAACTCCTGAACGAAGAACGTACCAGCAAGGATGACAAGACATGGGAAAGCAATCTTTGAGAGTACCGCTTCTATCTTTGCAGCCTTTTCATGTGCATAACGGCGCATAGTAATACCAAGGCATATAGGTACAAGCATCGTGAACACATTCTGCATCACAAGCTTACCTACTGGCAACTGTATCTGCGTACCATCAAGTATTCCGCTCTGTGACACAACCCACTCCATGATGACAGGAAGCGTAAAGAGGGTGATGACACTACTCAATGCTGTCAACGAAACAGAAAGCGCAACGTCACCCTTTGCCAGCAAAGAGAAAACATTACTTGAACTACCACCCGGACAACATGCAATAAGCATGAATCCAACAGTAAAAATTGGTGGTAGAGAAAAGACATAAGTAAGTGCAAATGCCACAAGTGGCAGACACACCAACTGCCCAATGAGTCCGACAATCACAGGCTTTGGTTTAGTCAAAAACAACTTGAAATCCTTAACCTGCAATGTAAGACCGAGGTCAAACATCAGAAGTGTGAGTATCGGAAGAACTATAAAAACACTATTCATATTCTTTTTTGAAAACTTTAACAAATAATTGTCTAATGAAAGCGGATAACTAAAATAGTATTCCTTATTAGAACGCAATCTGGAACTGTGTTACCCACATATCAGTAGGTGAACTATTCTTCGGATTCTTACGTACATACTCACTACGGATGCAACACTGGCGATAAACCCAATACTGGAGACCACCGATGTAGTTACGTGTGTAAGCACCATAAAGTGACGTGTTGCGATCAAGATAGTCAAAGTTAGCAATAAAATCAAGTCCCTTAAAGAGGTGGAACTCTGCATTGGCATAATAACCGAAGCTACGGATGCCACCATCATTACCCCACATTGCCTCAGAACGAAGATTGACAACAGGATTCTTGTGCTCAGCACCTACAGAGAAACGGTTGCGCTTGTAGTTCTCACCAGCCATGAACTTGCCAAAAGATGATGGAGCCTGAGCACGTGCAGTGCCAAGGATGAAAGATGCGCTGAACTTTGTCTTAGCAAAAGGCATTACATTGACCATACCGATAACATCCTTCTGAGTGTTGTTCTCCTTCTGATTCATACCCGCACCATTGAACACACCAAGGCTATAATTGAGCAATGGAGCACCATCCTTCACAATAGCATCACCCGTAAGCATGATACCCACGTCACGACCTACCCTACCAAAACCATAACAAGGGTCATCGCCTCCAATACCAGCCATGAACGATACACTCTCATCCATACCGATGTTGCTGATGAGTGTAGGTGGCAAGAGGCTTTCGAGAGTGAATGGCTGCTTGTACTGTCCAACACGAATCTTGAGGGCAGGTGAGAAAGCATACTGTGCATAGTACTCATGCAACTTACTGTTTGCGATGTCATACATCAGCCAGAAACTTATCTTATCGTTAATCTGGGCATCTGCCATAAGGATAAAACGCTGAACCTCCATCTTGTCGCTTGACTCACCATCCTTCCACTCTGCTGTGGCAGACGACTGGCCATAACCCATGATCCTAATCTTTCCTGTTCCAATCTGAACTGTAGGAATGACACTCTCATTCTTCACGCCATCAGATGACGGCATTTCATCTACTTCGGTAGCAAATGAAGACACGGAAAGCACAACAGCTCCCATCATCAACGCTACACGCTTAAAACCAACGCTTTGCATAATTTAGAATATTTTGCTTTTCAATTTTGAATGCAAAGGTACTACATTTAATCAATAATTCATAATTATAATTCTGTAAGTTTCCAATTTGAAACTTTTTTGGCATTTCAATACGTATAAAATCTGCGAGATAAAAACTGATGGAACTACATAATCAAAAACGACGGTAGTATCGAAATGTCCTACTATTCCATAAATACATTAGAAATGCGTTTGGTCTAAAAACAAGCCAATAAAATACACTATAGATATATAAAATACGTGATTATGAAATGATTTTTATGTGTTTTTCCTTCGTCTTTCCTTCGGGAATGCTTCGGGGATTGTTCGGGAACAGTTCGGTTCACCCTTTAGTCATATTGTCCAAACACTTTACTGTTTCTTGCGGAGTTTACGATTGTCCTATTTTATCACTTCTGAATTATCGTCTATTGACGTCAACAAAACAAAAGAGAAAATCACATAGGAGTCAATACAAGTTTCGGAAGTATTTACGACAAGAGAAATACTTCCGAAACAATGCGTCTTTATTTACTTATTGATCACAGCCATCATCTTTTCAGAAATTGCCTGAGACATCGGGATGAAGTTGGACATCATATCCATGTTGGCAGCCTTGAGATGTTGACCAGCCTCTGAACGTAACAGACTTAAACTGAAGTCAAGGTCAGCCTCCGTATAGACCTCACCAGCAGTATTGCATACAACGACAAAGACATCTTCCATGAGAATACGGATAAGAGCCTTGACACTTTCCATCTTCTCAGGATTATTTTTCTTTGCAACTGATTCAATCTGATGTGATATGTTGCCCATTACAGCATTGACAATCTGGTCAGAACCAGATTCACGAACCATAATATCCCACTTCTTCTTGAAACTCTCAGGACCTGTATATTTAAGCGGTTCCACTTTCTTGTCATCCATACAAGCCTGCATCTTTGCTGGCATATTAGCTTGCAGATAGTTCATGAGTGCTGGCATGAATCGCTTCATAAGCTGAGAGTTTTTCTCTACAATGGCGACTCCTTCTGGTGACTTATATGAAGCAAGCAAGAATGTGTAGTCAGACTCAGTCACATGCTTAGCATAGTAGTCATACATGATATCGCAACAGTCATCATAAAATGGTCCTGACAAATATGTCTTAAGGCGTTCCATGGATTCACGTACACGTTCCTTATTTCCATGATTATGACGTGCCGTCAGTTGTCCGACGAACTCATCAGAAGTGAAACTTGACAAGTCAACAGCATTAGCCTTAAACAGTTCCTTGAGCTGTTCCTTGGTAATCTGCTGTGCACAACTCATTGTCGTTATTCCAATAAAAAGCATCAGCATCAGTGTGATGCGCCATACGATAGTCTTTCTCATAATGATTAGGTTTTTATTTAGTTGATTATTGTTCTTATTGGTCTTTGACTATTTAGTTTAGCCAATTGGTTTAGTTTCCCTATTCTTCTTTCTTGAGGCAAATATAAAAAGTTTTACAAAAAGGAGACTGCTTTTTATCGATTTTTCTTAATAAAGCTTAAAAGACACAAAAAAAAGGGCAAAGAACTTGCCCTTTTCGTGAAATGGAGATTGCAAAAGCAAAAGAAGAGTCAGTTTAGTTGACTTTTACAAACCTGAAGTCCGTAGCAGAGAACCATCCGTGATAGTCGCCCTTGCCGTCCTTGAGTGTTGTGACACCATACTTGACAGTAAGCGGTTCACTAACAACGATGTCATCAATATACACATAGCTCCAGCCATAGCCTTTGCCGTCATGTACATTTGCATATTCCTCACCACGAGTTACGGTTCTGTCCTCGTCCTCAAGATGAGTTGAAGGTATGTTGCGGAACTCATTCACAAGAGCCTTGACAACCTTGTCTGAATTATACGTGCTATCCACGAGCGACAACCAGATATTACCACCCTCATTGCCGTATGCAGGAATCTCAGCATACTTAATGGTCTTGTCCTTGCCGTACTTGTCATTGTAGCAGAAGATGTAAACCTTCTCATGCTCGGCACGACAATTTGCCACGAGGCGGTATGTACCAGGCTGGAGAGTCTCAGTGTTTTCGGCAGTATAACGTACATGATTGCCCTCTGTGTAAGCATCAAGGTAGCGTACAGAACCATCGCCATTCATATATTCACCATTATAAGTATATCTGTCGCTACAATCTGCCTCAACCATCTTCCAGCCATTATTGCGGAAATAATAGTAGTCATCTTCATTATGGAACTTAAAACCATCGATAACCCATTCCTTTTCTTTCTTCTCATAATATTCCTTCCAAGTCTTTTTTGAAAGTTCTTTGTTCTCAGAGCAATATTTATAAATCAAAGAGCCGACTGTTATGGCTGCTATGGCTGCTGCTACAACCCATGTGATGATGAAAGTAAAACGAGTGTTAAATGAGAAACGCTGACGGTCTTTCTTCAACTTGCGAACAAGAGCATAGATAGGTATGCCCACTACGATAAATGCAGCAATTGAGCCAATAAATACTCCCCAAGGATGGTTTGAAACAAACACATCAAACGGTATGTTTTGATAAACAACATTTCCACTACTATATATCTTTAATGGTTCATAGTCTATACTCCATATACCGAATGGTACACTCATAGCGGCAAAAGCTAAACAGACAATAACGAACAACAGGATTACCAAAGCGAAGAGTATCGGAGCAAAGATGATGGCAAGGCAACCTATGCCACAACCCTTGGCAATAGTAGCACCCGTACTGGTACGATTCTTCTTGTAGTACATATACTGGTCGTATGAAGCCTTTGCCCTGCGAGCCTGCTCCTCCTTGCTATCCTGTGCAGTGAAAGCACTCTTTGTCTCGTCGGATGACTCCTGAGCAGCGTCAGCTTCGGCAGAATCTGTTGTTGAGTCAGCCTCCTCAGTTGCACCCTCAGTACCACTGCCATACACTCCGTCAATATGCTCCGAACCCTTATCAGCAGTAGCTGTTGACTTCTTTGTTCCGCTATATGAGCCAGAAGTATAGCTTGAAGCGTATGAAGAAGAATATGCAGAACCGCCAAACTTGCCAGAAGCCTCATTGAGTAACACCTCCTGTATGTTCTCAGGAGTCACCTCCTTGCCCTGCATACGAAGCCTGTCCTCTGGAGTAATAGCCTGTGGCACTACTACGAGAAGCACAAGATAAAGGAGAGGAACCATGAAAATCGATGGGAATGAGATTATAGTCATGGTGAAACCAAACAATCCAGTGATTCCCGTGAATATGTTACCTAAGAAAGGCAGGAGAAAACATAGTAATACAAATGCCAGACGCCACATGACAGGGTCGCCATAATTAAAATATGCAGAAAGGCCTGAACAAACACCTCCGAGAACTTTATCGTAGGGGTCACGGTAGAGACGACGTCCTGCCACACGCTGCTTAAATCGGTCGAACACATTTGACTCATACTGTGAATAATCCTTCTTATCATAATTGCCATAAGTCTTGCCTTCATTATTATTGTTTTCATCTTTCACCTCCTGTGCATATTCAGCACCATCTGCTCCAGCCTCTTCCTCAAAGTCTGCTGGGTTACCTATAGTTTTTATTATATTCTTGATATCATCTATGTTCACAGCCTCTGCTCCGCCCTGCTTCTGTTGCCAGAGCAGTTCTGCCACGCGATGCTCGATGTCGTCAGCAATCTCCTCGCCGCCTTCCTGACGTGAGAAGTAGCTTTTCATGCTGTCTATGTATCGCTCAAGAAGACTGTAAGCGTCCTCATCAATCTGATAGAGTGTTCCAAAAAGGTTAATTGAGATATTCTTTTTCATAATGTGTACGGTTTTACTGGTTTGTTAATTCGTTTGAGTAATCAGGATTCTGCGTTAATATTGACTCATTACTTGACGGTAGTTCCTTGCGACGAAGATCTGGACCTCTCAACACTCCTACGGTGAAAGCAAGTTCGTCCCAACTCTCATCAAGCTGCCTTAAGGCCTCCTCACCATCCATGGTAAGAGCGTAATACTTACGTGGAGGTCCCTGTGTACTCTCCTGCCATTCGTACTTGAGCAACTTGTCGTTCTTCAGTCGTGTGAGCAATGGGTAAAGCGTACCCTCCACGACAATCATCTTCGCATCCTTGAGCTGAGCGATGATGTCATTAGCGTAAGACGGCTGTCTGTGCAACAGCAGCATGATGCAATATTCAAGCATACCCTTACGCATCTGTGATTTGGTGTTATCTACATTCACGATTATTCTATTTTTTATCATTTACAACATCACTATTGCCATCCGGATAACAACATATAAAGTTGTAAATGTATGTTAAACTTCTATTTTATGCTGCAAATCTATGCATAATTTATATACCTTGCATTGCATAGTAGTAGATTTTTTATGTTTTTATCGTAAAAAAGTGGGATTTTTGCCGATACAACACCACTTCATACGTATTATTGCATCTATTCTTTACACAAATACCTTGCATTACACAGTAGTGTAACAATAATTCTTTTCATGTGCTTTTGATAACATTTGAGCAAGAAAGATTGTGTACAACACATATTTTCCATATCTTTGCGAACCTAACAACTTATAACTTAAATGTCAAATCAATTAAACTTTGCAGCAAGACAATAGTCAATAATTATACTAACAAACTTAACCAATCAATTATTTTAGATGAAAAAACTTATGACTTTAGCATTATTGGTTATTGGATTACCAATAATGGCACAAAACACAAACGGAAATGAAGTGCGTCGCCGCCAACAATGGCACATGGATGCAAAGAATCCGAATGCTCATGACCCAGTCATGGCAAAAGGAGAAGACGGTCGCTACTATTGTTTCATGACAGGTATGAACGTTGGAGTGATGTCAAGTGCAGACATGAAGGAATGGAGAATGGAGCCTTCAGCTCTCAAGGAGACACCTGCATGGGCTATGGACACAGTACCAGGATACAAGGGACACACATGGGCTCCAGACATCAGTCATCACAATGGGCAATGGTATCTTTACTACTCTTGTTCTACATTCGGCAAGAATGGTAGTGCGATAGGTCTGGCTACCAACAAGACTCTTGACCCTAAGTCACCTGACTTCTGCTGGGAGGACAAGGGCATGGTCATAGCGTCACACCGCAAGCAGGACAACTGGAATGCCATTGACCCTAATCTCATTGTGGACAAGAAAGGACAGCCATACCTCACGTTCGGCTCTTTCTGGGACGGCATACAGCTGGTCAAGTTATCAAAGGATGACTTCCGTACTCCCATGTCCAAGCCTGTGACGATTGCACGTCGAGTGGATAGACGCATAAGTCTGAAGGAGATGAACAATGAGGCAAACTTCACGGTTGAGGGTGGCAACACAATAGAGGCTGGCGAGAATGCCATCGAAGCTCCTTTCATCTTCTACCACAATGGTTACTACTACCTCTTCGTGAGTTTCGACTATTGTTGCCGTGGTCAGGCATCTACATACAAGACGGTGTATGGTCGTTCAAAGAAGGTGACAGGTCCATACGTGGATAAGGACGGAAAGCGTATGGAATATGGCGGTGGTACCCTACTCTACGGTCCTGACGACGAGCACTTCGGCATCGGCCATTGTTCTGCCTACGAGTTTGACGGCAAGTGTTATTTCTTGTCACACGCATACGTGAAAGACCAGAACGGAGCTGCAAAGTTGTTCATTCGTCCTATGAACTTTGACAAGGACGGATGGATAGAGTAAAATGCAGAAAGCATAATTGACAAAGAACTTAGAAACTAAAAAAAACGAAAATTTAGAAGATTAAAGAAAATTTCCTTAATTTCTAAATTTTCGTTTTTTATGTTATCGTACTACATTCTAACTTGGCAACTTGAATGTAACAGGCATAGTGTATTTACACCTTACATATTTTCCATCCTTGATAGCAGGAGTCCACTTAGGCATAGATTTTACAAGTCTTATAGCTTCCTTGTCAAATTCTGAGTTGACAGAGCGAATAACCTTTAAGTTACTTAAAGAACCATCTTTCTCAACAATAAAAGAAACAAGAACTCGACCCTGTTTTTTCTCCCTAAGACATGACTCTGGATAAACCCTCTCTTTATCAAAAAATTCCCACATCGCCTTATCACCACCAGGGAAAGAAGGGATAACATCTACCACGTCAAACACTTTGTTTGAACTTGACACAGGAACAGGCTTCTGCTCTTGTTTATTTGTGCCATCCTTTGTAAAAATCTCCACTACCCCATTCTTGTATTCCTCTTTGTCGCCATATATTTCCTTGATTGCTTCTGCACTCTTGATGACATTGATGTGATCAACTGCATCAGGGGCAATAGAACTGATGTCCTTACATCTCACTTTGTCAACAAAGATAGCAGGTTCTCCACCTTCACCAATAGATGATGCCATCTTAATGATACTTGCGCCATCCTTTACCACCGAAAGATTAATATCAGAAGAATCTGCAACCTCCTTACCTTGCTTAGAAGCTTCGGATGTCATTATGATTACCACTCCTTTCTTGGAAGACACATTAAGCAAACGACCATCCTCATCCTTTTTAAGCTTAGGAAGCTTGGGAAGCTTAGGAAGGTTAATGTTTCGCAATGACACTTTAAGCAAACGAGCAGCATCCTCAGCAGTTTTAAGCCTGTTAACCTTGAGGATATTCATGCTTCGCAATTCTTCCCTCACGTCACATCCGTAAACATTAGCCACGGCATCTTCAGGCTTCTTAATCTCATTCGCCAATTCTTCAAATGAAGACACCTCCTTGCCATCAAGGAGTATGACAACACCATTAGCAGATGCGGATTCCTCCATAACCACGTCCTTGTTCTCTGCAACGGCAGGAGCAGCAACGGCATTCATCATTTCAGACACGGCATCAACCGCAGGAGTTGATTCAGCAACAGCCTCCTCTATAGGAGCTACGAACTCAGGTGTGGCAAATGCGCTGAGAGCAATGAGAGCCACAGGGATGATGTACAAAGCCTTTGTACGCATCCACGGATTGGATTTCTTGTTAATCATCATAGTGATTCTTTTTTTTAGTAAACTGTGATTAAAGCTATTGGCAAAGGCGTAGGAACTGGAGCCAACAGCTTTCTTTATTAATAATAATTGATATCTATGTGCATCGACACCGCTCGCGAGTACAGCATCATCTGCTTCATATTCATGTACGTCCCTAAGTGAACCGACGAGAATCCATGACAACGGATTGCACCACTGAATGACCTCACAGATGTTCACAAGTATAATGTCAAGCGAATGGTAGTTCACTATATGTCCCATCTCATGACGGATGATGACCTGCGCATTCTCCTCATAATCATTCTCACTAATGACAATCGTATTAAACCAACTGAATGGAGTAATATCGCCAGCATGGCAATAGATACGAACGCCATCCTTGCGTTCCGTCCACAGCACACCCCGATGAATGGTGCGGTAGAGCATTGCAAGCTGAACCAGCTTGACGAGTATAGTAACCACCATACCTATTAGATATATCCATCCAGCCACTGCCCACCAGTTGACGGAACTGAAGAAGCCTTCATCCTCTGGCAAAGCTTCCGCCACTTCATCTACGGCAACTCCATCTACGACATACACAGGTATGTCCACATCCACCATTACATTCTCCTGTGCCTCAGCCGTGAACAGGTTAAGCGACAGGAAATGCACATCACACAGAGGCAACACAAGCGACAGGATGACTATCACCAACAGCACTACCCTGTTGAATCGGAAGAACGATTCATTTCTTAGCATCAGCAAGAATGGTATGTACATTATGCTGAGCAGTATAATTGATTTTATTGCGTATATGAGCATATTAAAATATTATTAGCCCTCCGGCCATTCGGAACAATATCGTCCCTTGACGAGGCTGTTAATTATCAACTTTCAATTATCAATTAACCCGGATGGCCACCCCCTTTGGGGGCTGGGGGGCTACTCACCATCTTCATTATCTCATTCATCTCCTCAGGAGAAATCTTTTCCTCCTTGATGAAGAAACTAACAAGAGAACGAAAAGAGCCTCCAAAGTAATTGTCCTTTACTTCATTCATTACCCGACTACGGTACTCGTTACGACTGATTACGGGAACAAAGAATAGCGTCTTACCCTCGTTCTCTCGTTTCTCCGAACGAACGAAACCTTTCTCCGTCAATATCTTGAGAAATGTGGCTGTAGTAGTGTAAGCAGGTACAGGTTCAGGATACTGAGCAAGTACATCACGCACAGAACCGCCCTCCTTTCCGAGATTCCAAAGATAATTCATTATCTCCATCTCAGCCTTAGTAAGTGTTATGTCATCTTTTGTCTTTTTCATTTACTAATGTTTTAGTTTTGATGCCGCAAATGTATTACTAAAAAATTAGATTACGAAAATTTTAGTAAAGAAAATTACTAATTCTTTAATAATTTAACTTTTATTATTAGTAATAGGATGAATATAGAAGTATAAGGCAGTACTTTTCGACACGAATTATCATTAATTGGTCACGAATTATCATTAAATATATTATGTTAATTGACTACGTTGAGAAAAGACACAGAGACACCACTCTAAAAGAAGATTCCTATATGGATGCTTGGATTATTGTACTAACAGAAGAGGGTGTGTAAGAAGTTTATTAGGTGAAATTTGTTCTATCAAAATGTCAACTGACTCTGTTATAACAAATATGAAATAGCCGTTTTAGAGCTGATTTGGGGTTAAATTCCCTTATCAAAAAACTCTAAAACGGCTTAATTTATTGGGGGTAGTATCAAAATGTCAGCAAGATTTTGGCTGGTTAGACTTTTGACACACCATCTTTGTTAATTTATCTTAATAACCTCCCTGATGTCAGTGAGACCGCTTCGCTTAGTTCTTAACTCAGAACTCAGAACTCTACAGCTCTCCCTTTGCCTTGAGGTACTTCATGTAGGCAAGCTGGTTCTGATAGCGTGCCTCAATCTCGTTTGCCCTGGCTGTCTGCCAGAGCGCCTGAGCCTCGAGATAGTCGGAGAGAGGTTCGAGACCCACCTCGTACTGCTGACGCGACATCTTCATGTTCTCCTCCGCCTGAAGGGTGGACTTGCGGGTGATGTCCAGTTCGAGTATTGACTCGCTGAAGTTGTTGGCACACTGGGTGAGTTCGAGAGTCATCTTCTCGTTGAGCTCTTCCTGTTCCAGTTGTGCTATGTGCTGCTCGGCACGTGCTGAACGGGTCTTGTGAATACCCTCGGTGAAGTAGCTGATGACAGGAACCTTGACCGTAACTCCTACGGCAAAGGCACCATTGCCCTTGAAGAGTTTCTTGCCCGCAAGCTCCATTCCGTCAACATACGAATAGCTTCCGATGGCTGCCACGGTAGGGAGATAGTCACTCTGTACGAGCTTCACCTTCTTCTGTGCAAGGCGTGTCTTGCCCATAAGGATGGAATACTCAGGGCGTGACTCGATGCCCGCCTGTGAGAGTGCCCTTGCATCAGGGCTGATGGCTGTTTCCCTTACACATTCCTCATCGACGGTGATGTCTGAATGGAGGTCGATGCCCGTCACCTGACAGAGGTTCATGCAGGCAAGACGGTAGGCATTGTCTGCCTTCTGTATGTTCAGTTCCACCTCGTTGAGCTTGACCTGTACCTTGAGGGCGTCATTGCGTGTGCGGAGTCCGTGACGGACGGCTGCGTCCACGTTCTTCTGCAACTCGTCGAGGAGTGCCTTGTAGCTTCGTGCCACCTCAGTCATCTGCTTTGCCTTGACGGCAAGGAGATAAGCCTCCGTGGTGTTGACGATGACCTGACTCTCGGTGAGACGTACGTTACTCTCTGCCATCTCCATACCGATGCGCGACATCTCGTAGGCAGCAGTAATCTTTCCACCTGTGTAGAGCGGTTGTGTGAGTACGGCTGAGCCGAAGAAGATGTTCTTTGCCTTGAACTCGATGGACGGGTCCTGCAACTGGAGCTGTGAGAGTCCTCCGAGCTGCTGCTGCGACATCATGCCTGACTGAAGCAAGGCTGGTGCCATCTGTGTGAGCATACCCTTGGCGATGTTGTCCATAGGCAGCACGAGATTGGCAGAGCCCCAGCTGTAGGCATCGGCTGCCATGAGGTCGAGTTTAGGGAGATAGTTGGCACGGTACGACTTCATGTCGCTCGTAACCTTGTTCTCCTGTTCGCGGGCAGACTTGAGCGACTTGTTGTGCTCGAGTGCCATCTTGCGGCACTCGTCAAGCGTCAGCTTCTGTGCCATTGATGCTGAAGACAAGGCAAGCAGACATATTATAAATGATATTTTTCTCATAACAATCGTTTTTATATGAAGTCAAGAAGTTTTTTTAGAACGAAAATTTAGAAAATTAAAGAAAATTCATCCTTTAATTTATAATTTAAAGATTATGCATTAAGAACATAGTCGTGCCGCAAAGCGGCCAATTAGAAAAACCAAAGAAAACATAAGAAAACAATTTTTACTTTCCAAGGGAAAGTTGAACAAAAGAAAACCTTCTCAAAAAAAAGAAAATGTTTTTATCTGTTTTTTCTTGTTTTTATCTGTTTTTTCTTCGTCCGCACCTTTGGTGCGATTCCTCAGAAAAATTTTTTTTAATTTTCTAAATTTTCGTTTAATAAATAACTTCCATACTCCTTATTCTATAGAATCAATGTACCTTGAAGAAGAGTGCATAGAGCACTGGAATGAAGATAAGTGTGATGAGCGTACCCATGAAGAGACCACCCATGATGGTTACGGCAAGCGAGCCGAACATGGCATCAGGTACGAGCGGAATCATACCGAGGATGGTGGTGAGCGACGCCATCATGACAGGACGGAGACGGCTCTTGGATGAGTTGATGAGTGCCTCGCGTGGCTCCATGCCCTGCTCTATCTCAAGACTTATCTCGTCCATGAGCACGATACCGTTCTTAATCATCATACCTATGAGTCCCAGCACTCCGACGATGGCAACGAATCCGAAAGCCTTACCCGAGATAAGGACAGAAGGGATGACGCCGACGAGGATGAGCGGAATGCAGAGGAAGATGATTGTCGGCTTCTTATAATCCTTGAAGAGCATGATGAGGATGAGTATCATCATCACTATTGCCATCGGGAAGGCATTGAACAGATACTTCATACTCTGGTCGCTTGCCTTCTTCTCACCCTCCCATGAGAGCGAATAGCCCTCTGGAAGCTGTATCTTCTCTATATCCTTGGCTATTGCCTTGCGGGCTTCCTCTGTTCCTACTCCAGGACGAGGGCTGCACTGAAGGCGCTGTGTACGTTCGCCATTATAGCGCATCACGACAGGTTCTTCCCACTTAATCTTCACTCCGTGGGCAACCTGACTGAGAGGTGTCGTCTGACCGAGTGACTCAAGGATGTCGTCCTTGTTCATGGCTCCCGTCACTACCTTCCTTACAGTAGTCATGTTGAAGATGCTCTTGATGTTAGGAAGCGTACCGAACACACTCACATTGTTGAGGTTCTGCACCTCATCGCCATTGCTGTCAACACACTTGACGTATATGTTCTCAGGATTGAGTCCGTCATAGAACTGACCGATAGGTATTCCACCAGCATACGTAAGCATGGAGAGGGAGACATCGGCACGAGTAATGCCGCTGTTGCGGGCAGCTGCCTGATTGTAATCGACCACGAGAGTAGGAACGAGTGGTTCCCAGTCGGTAGTAGGCAGATAAACCTTGTCGCTCCTGCGCACGATAGCCATTGCGCTGTCCGTAAGCGCATGGAGCACCTGTGGGTCAGGACCATGGAAGCACGCCTCGATAGGATACTTCTTGAACATGAGGTTGTATCTCTTGAACTTGACGTATGCATCAGGGAAATTGTCGGAAACAAGCTTCTGGAGGCTGTCCATCTCGTCAACGAGTGCCGATGGCGACTCGAAGTCGATGATAAGCTCTCCGTAAGAGAGTGACGGAGTGGCAATGCTGCGGACAAGGTTGTAACGGCTTGGAGTTCCGCCTACGGAGGCAGTAATACTCTTGACCGACTTACTGTTGGCACGGATAAGTTCCTGTATCTTCACGAGGTCTGCCTCCACCTGAGTAGAGTTGCTACCCTCAGGAAGCTTGTACTCCATGTACAACTGGTCATACTCCATATCAGGGAAGAAAGCCTGATTGAGGAACTTATAGCACAATCCGCTCACGGCAAGGAGTGCAACGGCAACTCCCACCATTGTCCAGCGGAAACGAAGTCCGAGCGTAAGAATCTTTTCGAGCACATCGTATGCCTTGCCCGAATAGAGGTCAACGGACGAATCCTTGTCGTCCCCTACTGCATCATTGGTCTTGAACATACGGTCAGCCATGATAGGAACATGCACGAGGGCAAGAATCCAGCTGAGGAGCAACGATACGGCAATGACGATGAAGAGGTCGCGCACATATACTCCTGCCGAATCAGGGCTGAGGAAGATTGGCAAGAAAGCAAGAATGGCAATGAGCGTTGCTCCGAGCAATGGCATTGCCGTCTTGGCACCTATCGACGTGAGTGCCTCTATACGTGACTTGCCCTGCTTGATGTCGATAAGAATACCGTCAACAATGACGATGGCATTATCCACGAGCATACCCATGGCAAGGATGAACGATGCAAGCGAAACACGCTGGAGCGTACCGTCAAAGCCATTGAGGATAAGGAACGAACCAAACACGATGCTGACGAGGCTCATACCAATCATGATGCCACTCTTAAGTCCCATGAAGAAGATGAGGACGACAACAACGATGATGACCGACTCAAGAAGATTGATAAGGAACGTGTTGAGGGCATTGCTCACACGCTCTGGCTGGAAGAACACCTTCTCACACTTGACACCGGCAGGCATACGCTTCTCAAGTTCGGTAATCTTGTTTTCCACCTTCTCACCCACCTTGAGGATGTCATAGCTTGTGAGACAGGAGACAGAGATTCCGAGAGCACGTTCGCCATTGCGGAACATCTCATTGCGTGTGGTATGCTCATAGTCCTCAACGATATCAGCAATATCCTTGAGACGAATCTGGTCGTCATCATGACCAGCAATAAGCATGTCGGCAATATCCTCTACGTTATTGAACTTATCGTTCACAGTCACACGCACACGCTTGTCACCATTGTCCCAATAGCCAGCATAACTTGTCTTGTTCTGGTTGTTGAGAGTGGCAAGAACCTCCGTAGGGAGCACACCAAGGTGAGCCATACGGTCTTCGCGCAACTTGATTTCGATACACTTGCTACGAGCACCGTATATCTCGACTCGGCTCACACCGTCAATGGCAACAATCTCACGTTTCAGGAGTTCGGCATAATCGGAGAGCTGGCGGTCGCCAAGACCGTCGCCCACAAGGGCATAGAACATACCATAGACATCACCGAAGTCATCCCTAACCATAGGTACGGAAGCACCAGCAGGCAACTTTGCCTGCACGTTGCTCACCTTACGACGCAGCAAGTCCCACTCCTGTTCCACGGCATCATTAGCCACAGTCGTCTGAAGCTCGACAGTAATGAGTGAGAGGTCGGCATACGAAGCACTCTGAACATTATTGACCGAAGGCATCTCACGTATAGCCTTCTCAAGTCGGTCGGTAACCTCAAGCTCCACCTGGTGAGATGAAGCACCAGGATAAGTGGTTACGACCATGGCTTGCTTGACCTTCAAGGCAGGATCCTCCAGCTTACTCATTGACTGGTAAGAGAGGAATCCACCTATTATAAGGCACACAACAAGGAAATTAACCAGTTTCCTGTTGTCAAGTGCCCATTTGCTATAATTAATCATTTGTTCGTTCTTTGATTGTTTATAAGATTAGATAGAACGCTAATAAATCGCAATAGTTGCTATAGTTATTCTATAAACAGTTATTAGAAACTATACGACTAAATAAGCGATAGAGTATCTACTCCCCGTCCTAAAAGGAAGGGGTTGGGGGAAGGTCTACAGTAGTCCTCCCACATTGCTCTTGCTTGCAGGCTTGATAGGCTTCACCTTCTGACCATCAACGATGTTGCGGACACCAGTAGCAACGACCTTACTACCCTTCTTTATGCCCTTCACGTTGGAAGAACCGTCACGGTTGAGCTGGAGAACAGTAACGTCCTTTGCCCTGGCAACACCATCATCGTACATATAAATAATAGTCTTGCCATCCTTGTTGAGAACAGCAGATGTAGGCACATTGACCACACCATGATCCTCATCCTCAAGCGTAGCCTTGACGATAGTGCTCATTCCCGCAGTAATCTTCTTCTTGTCATAATTGCCCTTCATGCGAAGACGGACAGTATAAAGCTGACTCGTATTTGCCTCATTGCTTATGCGGACAACCTCAAGAGGGAAAGTCTCACCCTCCATGACATCAAACTCACAAGAGAAAGAAGTAAACTTGTCACGACGACCATAATCATTGGCAGACATGTTAATCTCAACCTCAAGTCCTGAACCACCAGCAACAGTGAAGACAGGCATTCCTGCAGCAACAGTCTCACCCGCTTCATGTATCTTTTCCTTAATATATCCTGTGATTGGAGACTTGAGCTTAGTGTCCTCAAGCTGGTCCTTATGATGTGCAAACTTCTGTGTAATCTGCTCAAGTCCGTAGCGAGCCTTGTCGTATGCCTGTGCAGAAGTATTGCCTTCCTTGTAGAGAGCAATCACACGTTCGGCAGTAGCCTTTATGTCCTCATACTCAGCCTTGGTTGCATTAAACTGAATCTGATAATCCCTGTTATCCATCTCTGCGATAACCTGTCCTCTTGTTACCATATCGCCCTCTTTCACATAGACACGTGAGATAGGACCCGAAACACGGAAAGACACATTTGCCTCTTCCGCAGTCTTTGTCTTACCTGTAAATGTCTGAGTACCCAACTGGTCAGCATTTACAGCCTCTACCACATTAACATAGACACTCTCGTCAGTCGTTTCACTGTTTCCGCCACAGCTATATAGGGCAATAGCCGGAAACATCAACACATAAAATAGTCTTTTACTTTTTTTCATATATACAAATCGTTTTTAAATTATTCTCTTGCCTGCTTACATTACACAATCTTCATAATGCAATAACGTTGCAAATTTATTGCTTTTATTTCATACCGCAGTAAGTTTTTTTGGGGTAATTTTGTCCTAAAAGTACTTAATACCCCAAAATAATTAGTTAATCTGTTGCATTTATACAAAACAATTCGTTAATTTGTACACAAAAATATAACTAAGTCCACAAAATTTTCTGAATCATGTTTGAAGATAGTGTAAAAGTCTTGCACCTCGTTGGTGACGAGAAAAACATCTTGGAGGCAGAAGATGCCATGGTCAAGATTCCGCGTACAGGTATTTTTATCTGTACAGGTGGTTGGGTAAACCTTACGCTGGATGGAACCAACTATCATCTGACGAAAGACTGTATGATAGTGTACTTCGCTTACAGCTCACTACAGATTACCAATCATAGTACACCTATCACAGGTACATTGATAGGTGCAGATCTTGAGACAATACAGCCTCTGCTCTACAATGTATCCGATTTCAACGCAATATTTGTCATCAAGCAGAACCCTCTGGTCATGCTTTCCATTGACCGTATAAACAGGATGATGACATTCACAACTCTCCTTGAGCACACACTCGAAAAACAGAAGAAGTTTGACGACATGCTGGCTCAGGGTGACAACACCATCATTCCTGCAAGGGAAATAAATCTACAGCAAAGAAAACTACTTGGACAATGTGTGATGCTCGAGATTATCTCATGTTTTGCAAAGAATGGAACATCATATAAGCTTGACAACAGACGTGATGACGTGCTCAAGACATTCATGGAATCACTCTATCGCAACTATAAGCAGGAGCATGAAGTTTCATTCTATGCACAGGAGCAGAACCTCACATGCCGCTACTTCTCCTCCATCATCAAGGACCGTTCAGGACAGACACCAAGCACATGGATTGCGACTGCCCTCCTCGTAGAGGCAAAGCAGATGCTCCAATCCACACCTCTCTCAGTAAGGGATGTGTCCGAAAAACTGAACTTCCCTAACCAGTCTTACTTCGGCAAGTGGTTCAAGAACCACACGGGAATAAGCCCGCTTGAATTTAAGGCAGGAAAGGCGATTACAGAAACCAAAGAAGCAGAACTCGCCAAGTTCATGCAAAGCAGCCTCTTCAAGAAATAACATTATGGGACTGCAAAAGTCAGTAGTAGGTCTCATGTTAGTCAATAATGAGTCTCATCTTTAAACAATAAATAAACATTATAACCAAACAACAAAAAAATGAAAAAGCTCTTATTAGTTCCAATGATTATTGCACTTGCAATATTTACATCATGCGCTCTTGATACAGATGAAAATCGTGCAGAAGCAACATTGTATCATGCAGGTGTAGTTGAAAGTTACGATTTCACCGACACTTTGAATAAGGTGTATGCAAAATACATCACCAAGGCACTCGAAAATGACTCAATCGTCGGCATCCCATTCAAACATGAAGCTGAGGTTAATATCGCAAGTTACGAATATGCAGAAATGAAGTGTGATGAATATGCATACGAAGATTACATCGACCTTTTGAAAAGAAAGAAAATTACACTCGATGAAATCAAGAGAATCATCTTCTCTTCATCATATCCAAATGACACGACATTCGAGAAAATAATCAAAGGTTGCGAAAAATATTCTGACCTTGACCTCAAGCCATTCATGGTTAATATTAATCTTATAAACTTGAAATACGGTAAAAGCATTTACAAAGAATCTATCTATGTAAAATAATATGTAAAATAAAAAGATATAGATGAAAGGATTTATACTTCCAACAATATCTCTATTTTTATGTGCAGGACTTTCTGCACAACCTAATTATGACTACTCCACAATCCAGCGAGAACGACTGGGCCGTGGAGTTGTTTGTGTTCGTGACAACGATTCGGTAGCGATTTCGTGGAGATTCCTTTCTACAGATGGCACAAGCACAACATTCAACGTCTATGCTGACGGCAAGAAACTTAATGCTGAGCCTTTGATTTCATCGACATTTTTCAAGCATTCAGCCAAGGACAAGACAACAAAATATTCCGTTGTTCCCGTCATTGACGGAAAAGAAACAAAGGAAGGCAAAGCTGATTATACACTATTCAAAGAGTCAAGTAAACCTTACATCAGCATCCCCCTCAACCGTCCCGCAGACGTCCAGATTGACGGCAGGATGTGCCAATATTCTGCCAATGATGCAAGCGTCGGCGATGTAGATGGTGACGGCGAATATGAGATTATCCTCAAATGGGACTGCATGGGACATGACAACTCACATGAGGGTGTAACGGGAAACGTTCTCCTTGACTGCTATAAGCTAAACGGAAAACAACTGTGGCGAATAGACCTTGGACGCAACATTCGTGCAGGTGCTCACTACACACAGTTCATGGTATTTGACTTTGATGGTGACGGAAAAGCTGAACTTATGACAAAAACCGCCGATGGAACTAAAGACGGCAAGGGAAATTATATCGGTGACAAGGATGCAAACTATGTCACAAACGGATTCATCGACAAAAGTATCGACGGCAAAGGTACGACACGAAAGCAACGAATAAGCGGAAGAATTCTTTCGGGTCCTGAATACCTTACCGTGTTCAACGGAGAAACAGGTGCAGCAATGAAAACCGTTGACTATATCCCTTCACGTGGAAACATAGCTGCATGGGGTGATAGTTACGGAAATCGTGTTGACCGCTTCCTTGCATGTGTGGCTTATCTTGACGGCAAGCATCCAAGTGCTGTATTCTGCCGTGGATATTACACTCGTACCGTCATTGCAGCATGGGATTGGGACGGCAAGGAACTTACCTCACGATGGGTGTTTGACTCTGAGAGGACAGACAGCATCAACCGTATTACAAATCCAAATGCCCTCCCTTACAGCGGACAAGGCAACCATAACCTTCGTGTGGGCGATGTGGATGGCGATGGATGTGACGAAATAACATACGGTTCGATGGCAATAAATAACGATGGAACCGGACTTTACACCACAGGCATGGGACATGGCGATGCACTTCATCTTATGGCATTCTATCCTGATTCCACCACACTACAGCTATGGGACGTACATGAGAATAAGCGTGACGGCTCTGATTTCCGTGACGCAAGGACAGGACGCATCATCTTCCAGATAAAGAGCGACATTGACGTCGGCAGAGGTATGGCAGCTGACATTGACCCTACGAATCCAGGACTTGAGATGTGGTCTTCAAGCCAAAGAGGATATTTTGATGTCAACGGTAATCATCACAACACAAGTACATTCATTCCTCAAAATTCTGCCGTATGGTGGGATGGCGACAAGCTCCGTGAACTCTTGGACAGAGAGACGATTACAAAATTCAATTGGAACACATCACGATGCGAAATCTTGAAGAACTTCAGAGATGAAGGATGTGCCTTCAACAACAGCAGTAAGATGAATCCATGTCTTAGTGCCGACATCATAGGCGACTGGCGTGAAGAAGTAATTGTACGCACAAGGGACAGCAAGGAACTGCGTGTTTACACCACAACGATACCTACCTCCTACCGTTTCCACTCATTCATGGAGGACATACCTTACAGGATAAGTGTGGCAACAGAGAACGTAGGATATAATCAACCACCGGAGCCATCGTTCTATTTTGGCGTAACAAATAACGAATGACATGAACAGAAAACAGATTACATCCATCATACTGCTTATCGGTGCGATAGTGTATGATTTCATTCCTGCCGACCTTATCCCCGACATTCCTGTCATCGGATGGATTGATGATTTCTTCGTGACTTCATCGGCATTATTCAACTGCATCCAACAGTTTTCGGACGATGGAAACGAGATATTAGAAAAAGTGATGAAATGGCTAAAGTGGACTTGCTTCCTATTGGCTGTCCTCATCATTCTCGTCTTCCTCCTGCTGACTGCAACAATCATCTCGATATTTAAGTAAAATCGAATTTTCGATAGGACATAGTGTCATATCATGTAGTTATCTAGAGTCTCTAGTATATCTAGTTTATCTAGAGCCTCTAGTATAACTACCTCTCCACAATAACTTAAAAACTCACAAACATAAAAAATTAAAAACTCAAATATGAGCAAAGTAGATTTAGCACTTGAGATAGCTGTAAAGGCACATTCAGGACAACTTGATAAAGACGGAGAAGCATACATTCTGCATCCTCTTGCCGTAGGACTCATGGGCAAGACAGACGAGGAACGGATGGCAGGATTCCTTCACGACGTGTTGGAAGATTCTGATTACACACCTGACAATCTTCTCGAATCAGGAATACCAGAAAGTGTGGTCAATGCCTTGATTCTGCTTACACATAACAAGAATGAATCATACAACGATTATATTCATCACATTATCGACTCACACAACCCTATCGCACTTATGGTTAAGTATTACGACTTGACTCATAACTACGAGCGTGGAAAGAACCATCCAGACCTTCAGAAGAAGCATGGTGAGGCTCTAAAACTCATCAAGGCTGCCGTGGATGAATCAAACAAGATTTCACTCTATACTCCTGAAACAGGAACGGAGTATGGCATCTTTGCCGCTGGTTGTTTCTGGGGCGTACAGCATTACTTCCAAAAGCGTAAAGGAGTATTGAAAACACTCGTTGGATTCACAGGTGGTAAGGAAGAAAATCCCACGTACGAGGATGTGAGAACGCACAAGACAAGTCATATAGAAGCTGTACTTGTGGAATATAACCCAAATGAAGTGAGTTACGAAGATTTGTGTAAACTGTTTTTCGAAATCCACGACCCTGCACAGACAGACGGTCAAGGACCTGACAAGGGCGAGCAATATCTTAGCGGCGCATTCTATACATCCGAGAGTCAGCACGAAACCATCGATAAACTCGTATCCATACTTCGTTCCAAGGGACATGAAGTGAATACAAGAATCGAGGCAGCAGGCAAATTCTGGATTGCTGAGCAATATCATCAGAACTATTATGAGAATACAGGTGGCAGCCCTTATTGTCACTTCCGCACCAAGAAATTTGACTGATAATAGTTATTCCTTGGTTTCACTTTCCGTTGATCTTTGAGAAAAATCCAAAGTTTTTCTAACTGACCACTTCGCAAAATAATATTAACTGAAACATAAAATGATAACACTCACAAAGGCTCTGTTAATATACCTTCTTATAATAAATGTAGTCACTTTTATAGTGTACGGCATTGACAAGTGGAAGGCAAAGTCCAACAGATGGAGAATACCAGAAGCCACCCTACTATGGATGGCTGTATTTGGAGGTGCTGTGGGTTCACAATTCGGAATGAGTGTATGGCATCATAAGACAATGCACAAGAAGTTCAAATACGGTATTCCTGCAATTCTCATTGCACATGTGTTACTTGCAGGATTTGCAATATATAAAATTATGTAAACTATAAAAATATGAGCGAGAATCTTATTATAGAAGCCAATGCTTCAAAAGAAGAGAAATATGCAACTCTCCTGCCACAGATTGAAGCTGTAATAGACGGAGAACCTGACCTGATTGCCAATATGGCAAATGTGGCAAGCATGATACAAGAGACTTTCCAGTTTTGGTGGACAGGTTTCTACCGTGTTATTGACAACATACTTGTCTTAGGACCTTTCCAAGGACCTATGGCGTGTACAAGAATCAAATTCGGCAAGGGAGTATGTGGAACTGCATGGAAAGAAAGCAACACAATTGTCGTACCAAACGTGGATGAATTCCCTGGACACATCGCCTGCAGTAGCGCATCAAAGAGTGAAATTGTTGTACCTATCAAGGTAAACAATGAAGTTGTCGGAGTACTCGACATCGACAGCGAGAAGTTGAACACCTTCGACGACACAGACCGAAAATGGTTGGAGAAAGTGGCAGTTTTGCTATCTGCTGTTTACAATTCATAAGATAAATGTCTCGGATTTGACAAAATGTCACTATCCGAGACATTTTTTATTATTTACTTCCCTACTCTTTTATCTATTTCGTATATTTGAACCATATTGCAATGACAGAATATCATTTCTGGAATTTTAGAAGGTAATAATAAATATAATAAATATAACGGGAATATGGTAATTGAGAAAATCATGAACAACTTGGAGCAAAAGCATCCAGGGGAGAAAGAGTATTTGCAGGCTGTAAAGGAAGTCCTGCTTTCTATAGTAGATGTTTACAACCAGCACCCAGAGTTTGAGCGTGCAAAGATTATAGAGAGACTTGTAGAGCCAGAACGAATCATCACATTCCGCGTACCTTGGGTTGACGACAAGGGTGAAGTACAGGTAAACATCGGTTATCGTGTACAGTTTAACAGCGCAATAGGTCCATACAAGGGAGGTTTACGCTTCCATGCATCCGTCAACCTCAGCATCCTCAAATTTCTCGGATTCGAACAGACATTCAAGAATGCACTCACCACACTCCCTATGGGCGGTGGCAAAGGCGGTTCAGACTTCAGCCCACGTGGCAAGAGCGATGCCGAAATCATGCGATTCTGTCAAGCATTCATGAGCGAATTGTTCCGATACATTGGACCGGAGATTGATGTCCCAGCTGGTGACATCGGTGTTGGTGCAAGAGAAATTGGCTATCTCTTCGGTCAGTACAAGAAACTCACACGTGACTGGAGCGGCGTACTCACAGGCAAGGGACTTGAGTTTGGTGGAAGCCTTATCCGTCCTGAGGCAACAGGATTTGGTGGTCTCTACTTCGTAAATGAGATGTTACAAACTCATGGCCATTCCATCGAAGGAAAAACAGTAGCCATCAGCGGATTCGGTAACGTGGCATGGGGAGCAGCCAAGAAGGCAACACAGCTTGGTGCAAAGGTCGTAACCATCAGCGGACCTGACGGCTACATCTACGACCCAGACGGTCTCAACGAGGAAAAGATTGATTATATGCTTGAGCTTCGTGCCTCTGGTAATGACATCTGCCAGCCATACGCAGAAAAGTTTGCAGGAAGCACATTCGTACCAGGAAAGCGTCCTTGGGAGGTTAAGTGTGACATCGCACTTCCTTGTGCGACTCAGAACGAACTCAACGGAGATGATGCAAAACAACTCATCGCCAATGGTTGCATCTGTGTGGGTGAGATAAGCAACATGGGATGTACGCCAGAAGCTATTGATGCATTTATCGACAATAAGATGATTTTTGCTCCAGGCAAAGCTGTAAATGCAGGTGGTGTTGCTACATCAGGATTGGAAATGAGCCAGAACGCCATGCACCTCAGCTGGACGGCAGAAGAAGTAGATAAGCAGCTTCATAACATCATGCACAATATCCACGAACAATGTGTCAAGTACGGCAAGCAGCCAGACGGTTACATCAACTACGTCAAGGGAGCCAACATCGCAGGTTTCATGAAGGTTGCCAAAGCTATGATGGCACAGGGAATTGTGTAATTCCTTTCATAAAGCAACAAGATTGTTGTAATCAGATTTTAGCAAACAACATTTAATCAACAATTGAGGACAGAGTCATTATTGCTACTCTGTCCTCTTTCTGTATAAAAATACATAGGTATGTATAATAAACTCCACACCATTCTCAGGACAGCGACATAAGGAAGATAACACTACCCTATTTGGAGGTTGTTACAGGACTAATTCTTATCTTCATCCATATAGGAAGATGATCGCTGACACCACCATTGTAAGTTGTCCACCGATAAGTACGGCTAGGCTTCTTCCCGCCATACTTTTTGTCAATCTCAAGGAAGAAGGATGAAAAGAGCACACCAAAATCATCATGAGATGCACGGAGTGTGGAACCATTATGGAGGAAAGTGGACGACACAAGAATGTGGTCAAGGAATGACCATTCGCCATGATACTTATATGAGCCGTATTCGTGTCCATCAGTAAGGTCAACAAAAGATAACGATTTTAGTTGACGTACTAATGACGACGTACCATCTGAATTAAAGTCTCCCATGACAATGATGTAAGCTTCTGGACTCAAATGAAGGATGCTGTCCACATCATCACACACCGCTGCTGCAATACGATTACGGTTTTCTTCAGCCTCTCCACCACCAAGTTTGCTCGGAAGATGACATACATATACGTAGAGGGTATCACCTGTCATGAGACGTCCACATACACGAAGGACATCACGGGTTGGTTTAGTGAGACTTTGAGGACGAATCGACTTTGGAGCATCTATAAAGGAAAACAAGTATGGTTGATACAGGAGAGCAACATTCATGCCACGAGGGTCGTCACTATGAGTGATGACATACTTATAGCCCATACGATGGAGCATAGTGTTTTCGGTGAGGTAAGTCAATACCGTATCGTTTTCCACCTCGCATAGCCCAACAAGACTTACAGGCTGATGCTCATCAACAGCGGCTATCGTTTTGGCAATACCCTTGAGTTTAGAAAAGAAACGGTAACGTGTCCAGTGATGTTCTCCGTCAGGCAGAAAACTGTAATCGTTCTTTCCATCGTCATGTTGAATATCAAAGGCATTCTCACAGTTTAGGAACATAGTTGAAAAATATCCTTGTGCACAACAAGGCGAAATGTCTATTACAAGACAGAAAACAAAAATGTTTACATACCCTAAGAATCTACGAAGAGTTCGAAAAACAAAGAAGGGTACTAAACTCAGTACCCTTCTTGATATTATACGTATAATTGCTGTTCGTTTCATTCACTATATTATGTAAATCCGTGACAATAGTTACGTGGAGAGCGTACAATACCTGAAGCATCATGCAAACGGATACGTTCTTCCAATGTAATATGGTTCCACCAGCTTGTACATACAGGATAAGGCTGTCCAGACAGATTTTCCTTATTTGTGATGGTAAGGCTGGTCCACCATTTGTTCATATCCAATTCCTGACGTGTCAACACACGCTTAGTTGTCTTGTTCTTTGTCATAACATTGTTCTCCTTACTAATCTTAATTTCTTTTTATTTATTCATTCCCGATGTAAAACATATCTATATTCCCATGGAAATCATTCAAATTCTACGCTGGCAAATATATGTTTTTCATTTTTTATCACCAAACATTTACATAAATATTTTTATATTTTTTGAGAAAAAACTTACTGTGCACACGCACAGCACTATAAATCACGCAAAAGAGAATGAAACGCATAGGCTTTTTGCAATCTCGTGTTTACAAAAAACTAAGTATGACTTGTGCTGAACATCATGGTACAACAGCTGAATACATATACCTATTTGTGAGTATCAGTAGAAAAAAGTAGGTATCAAAACAACACCTCCATACCCATTTGCGACAAATATACTCATATTAAAAGGGACTTTTCACAGAAAATGAGTATTGCTACAGAATAGCATTATTTCTAATTTTGCAGTCGAAAAAATTAAGGTAAAATGACAAACATGATTCTTAAAACATCCATTATGATTGGTGCTGTAGCTTGTGCCATTTCCGCACAAGCTCAGCAGAATGGTGATTCCATAGCCGACTACCAAAGTTTCAGCAAATACCGCATTGGAGGATATGGAGAGATGGTAAGCGCTTTCAAAGACTATGGAACGAACCGTTTCTACGGTGGCTCAGATGGTACACGCAAGGTAAATCGTAACACGATAAGCATTCCACGACTCGTGGTGGCTGGCGACTACAAGTTCACCGACAAATGGATACTCGGTGTTGAGGTTGAATTTGAAGCTGGCGGTACTGGTAATGCCGTAGAAATAGAAAATACCGAGAACGGTGAATATGAGACAGAGATAGAAAAAGGTGGTGAAGTTGCTATTGAACAGTTCCACATCACTCGTCTCATCACTCCAGCATTCAACGTAAGGGTAGGTCACTTTGTTATTCCCGTAGGACAGAATAATGCTCACCACGAACCTCTCAACTTTTTCGGTACGGTACGTCCAGAGGGTGAGACATCAATAATCCCAAATACATGGCATGAGACAGGACTTGAATTCTTCGGTCAGTTTGGAAAGGGCTATGCCTCATTCACATATCAGGCTATGATTGTTGCAGGCCTCAACGCTAACGGCTTTGACCGTAACAATTGGGCTCAAGGTGGAAAACAAGGATATTTTGAGGAAGACAATTTTACAAGCCCAGCATACGTGGCACGATTGGATTACAAAGGTGTACCTGGATTACGCTTGGGACTCTCATATTATTTCTGTAACAATATAGGAAGCAATTCTGACAAGACCAACCAATATACAGACAAGTTTCCTCTTCGTATATATAATGTAGAGGCACAGTATAAGAACAAATGGATTGAAGCACGTGCAAACTGGCTCAAAGGCTCGCTCACCAATTCACATATCCTTTCTGCAAAGAATGGTAAGCAGTCAAATAAGTCACCATACTCACGCATCACACCTATTGCACACGAGGCTGTAGCTTATGGTGGCGAGCTTGGTGTCAAGGTGCGTGGAATTATTAACAACGCAAACTTCCCGAACATCATACCTTTCTGCCGCTACGAATATTACAATCCTCAGGAGGATGTAACAGGAATGTATGTTGCAGACAATCGACTAAAGACAAGCATGTGGGTTGCAGGCGTCAACTGGCGTGTCCTTCCAAACCTTGTTGTTAAGGCAGACTACACTACTCGTAGCATCGGCTCTGGCAAATACAATTCCGAGAACGAATTTGCTGTAGGATTGGCTTGGGCTGGATGGTTCACAAGAAATTAATAATTAATAATGCATAATTCACAATTAGGGACTAACAAACTAACAATAACAAAAAAATGAAGAAAAATTATCTTTTGATTGGTCTCATGGCAATGGGACTTACAGTATCGGTATCATCTTGTGGTGATGACGACGACGAGAATGCACCAGTAAACAACGAGGAGAACGTGGATGAGGCAAACGTGGTTGGTTTCGGTGCTAACTTCAAGAAGCACACATCAAAAACAAGCTACACATCTGCAGAATCATGTGTGGAACAGATTATTGACGGTGCTATCGATATTGCCAACGAGGTGGGTGAAGCTAAGATTGGCGAACCTTACAATGAGTTCCTCACAGGCGACAAGACAAAGGCACTCTACTCTGTAGAGTCATGGTATTCATGGCACTCACGTGATGACTACAAGAACAACATCGTGTCAATCGCAAACTCATTCGTCAACGCACGTATTGACGATGACCTCGACACATACGACTATACAAAGCACTTGAGCACAAGTGCCACACCTTCATTACTCTCTAAGTGTGCACAAAACGACGCTCTCCGTGAGTCTGCAATAAATGTATGGAACAATATCGTTGCTGCATGGTCAGCAATTGATGCCATTCCACAACCTTTCCGCAATAACATCGGCTCAGCAGAGACAAATAAGGCTATCGAGGCTTGCGCTACACTCAAGAACAGTCTTGAAACATTCAAGCAGTCAATCAGCAGTCTCTCAGAAGAAGACTGTCAGGAGATTGTCAACAACTTCGTGGATGTTGTGGCACTCCCTACTTACGCTGAGCTCGTAGCTAAGAACACAGCACTCTACAATGCTGTATCAAAGTTGCAGGCTACTCCAACAGATGAAAACTTCGAAGCAGCAGCTGAGGCTTGGCTTGCAGCACGTCAGCCATGGGAGACATCTGAGGCATTCCTTTTCGGTCCTGTATCTGAACTCGGACTTGACCCAAACATGGACTCATGGCCACTTGATCAGGATGGTATTGAGAACCTCCTCAAGTCACAGGATTGGGCTGCATTCACATGGAATGGAGAATATGACGAGGAAAACGAGGCTATAGAGCAAGCTCAGGCACTCCGTGGATTCCACACTCTCGAATATCTTCTCTTCCTCAACGGAGAACCACGCAAGGTTAGCGACGAAACTTATTCTCAGTACGCATCTGCATGGGGCAACTATGCAAAGAACGTGGCATTACTCCTCAAGGAAGACGCTACAACACTCTACAACAAGTGGGTTAAAGAGTAATTTTTAAGGTTATAGAATTTTGAGGTTATAAGGCAATCTGATTTGAATGGCACGAATAGGCATTCAAATAAACAGATAGCCTTATAACCTTGCAATCTAAAGCCTAAAATATAAACAGAACAAAAATGAACAGTTTGATAAAGATTCCCTTAACAATATTATGTACGATACCGATGGTCAGCTGCAACGAGGATGACCAGATGGACATAGAAGAGTTTGAGGTTGCTCATGCGGGCGATCTCAATAAGTATGCTATGTCGGCAGGAACATCAACCATCTTTGTCAATTCAAGTAAAGCGTACGACATGAATGCGCCATGGGTTACTGGCAAATACTCGTCACGCTTCCTTAGTGGAGACGGACTGTATGATGACGTGACAAACAACTACGGTCCCGTCTATGCAGGCTATTCGTGTGGTTCATGTCACATGAATGCAGGTCGAACAAGTCCTGGTGTATGGAACTATCTCTACACAGACACAAACGGAAAGAAAGTATATGGTTCTGGAACAAATGGTATGTCTGCCATGCTCGTGTATGTGACACGCAAGAACGGAGCCTTCTTCAACGACTACGGTCGTGTAATCCACGACCACTCTATCTACGGAGTGAAGGAAGAAGGCAAGCTGAAGGTAACATGGGACTATATGACATACCATTTCCCTGATGGCGAAGAATACGAATTGGCAAAACCTAACTATACCGTCACAGATTGGTACACAAAGATATGGGACAGCGTAAAGAAGGATTCCGTAACAATTAGTCCAGAAGACCTGATGTGTACTGTACGTATTCCACTCCGCCATGTTGGAATGGGACAGATGATGGCTATTGACCGAAACGAGATTGAGGCACTTGCAGCCAAAAGCAACTATCCAGAATATGGTATATCTGGACGATGCAACTATATAACCGAAGGAGGTGTGTACGGAATTGGTCTTTCCGGCAACAAAGCCCAGCATCTCGACCTAACAGTGGAATTAGGTTTTTCAAGCGATATGGGTGCTACTAACTCTCGTTTTCCAGAAGAGATTTGCGAAGGACAAGCACAGATGCAACAAGGCTCTATGATGGGACTTACATACGACCAGCTTGAGATACCTACCGAAGACATGGAGGACGTTGACCTCTACCTTCACGCTCTCGGAGTACCTGCACGACGACTTGGTAGCACCACGACAAAGGTTTCGCTCACAAAGTCAGACGGAACAAAGACAACGATGAGCGAACGTGAAGCAACAAAGCGAGGTGAACAAGCATTCTACAAGGCTAAATGTCAGTTGTGTCACGTCACTACCCTTCACACACGTCCACGAGGTGCTACACTCCTTAATGGTAGTGAACTCCCTTGGCTCGGCAACCAGACAATACATCCATATTCTGACTATCTTCTTCATGACATGGGTTCAGAAATTATGGGAGTCGGCCTCAACGACCACTACACAAGCGGACTTGCTCAGGGTAACGAATGGCGCACCACCCCACTCTGGGGCATCGGTCTCCAACAGAAGGTCAACGGACACACATATTTCCTCCACGACGGTCGTGCACGTAACTTTATAGAGGCAATCATGTGGCACGGAGGCGAAGCCGAAGCAAGCAAGAATATATTCAAGAAAATGGACAGAGCAGACAGAGAGGCACTCGTGTGGTTCCTGAAGAGTCTGTAGCTTGCATTATTCATTCTTCATAATGCAAGAGTTATGAGTTAAAAATTAAGAGTTATAAGTTAGATATTACTCGTTTAATCTATTGCTTATACAAGCTCATAACTTCCTAATTTTCGTTACATATAAATAATTCAAGTTTCGGAAGTATTCCTCTTGTAGTAAATAGGAGTAAAGAGACGTTACCATGTACGAACAAATCGACGTACAGACTATCGTCCGTTAACTTCCTTTAACTCCTTCTTACTCCCTTTAACTTCCAAATGAGCAAGTTGAAAACTTGCGAAACTAAAATAAACAAGCATAATCATGAACAAATATATTTCAGCCGCCATACTTGGCGCATTTCCATTTATAGCATCAGCTCAGAATCCTGACGGATTATCAGACAACGGTATTGTAACAATCAACGGAGAACGTGGATTGCAGTTTGAATCAAAGGACGGAGATTTCAGTTTCAAGCCTTATCTCCTCATGCAGACATCGCTTAACGTCAACTATTATGACGACGAGGGATTGGACAAGGCTTACAATCAAGACAACGTAGCAAACTCAGGCTTTTCCATTCCTTACGCTTGTCTCGGATTTACAGGTAAGGCATGGAGCAAGGTCACATACAACCTCACGATAAACGCAAGTGCTTCAGGTGCAAAGCTTCTGCAACAGGCTTGGTTTGACGTCAACGTGAACCGTGGTTTTTCTGTCAAAGTAGGTAAGTTCAAGACTCCTTTCAGTCACGCCTATCTCACCACACTCGGCGAATCACTCATGCCAATGCTTCCAACCTCACTCACAGCTACAAGTATCATGCCTTACAGACTGAATGCAGTCACTCCTACAATAGGTACAGGATTTGACCTTGGTGTGGAGTTTCACGGAATGATTGGCAAATATTGGAGCTATGAGGCAGGAATGTTCAACGGAACAGGTGCTGGAAGCAACTCTGCGACAAAGACACTCTCTGATGACTGGCACATACCTTCACTCCTCTATGCCGGACGCATGGCATGGATGCCAATGGGAGTGATGCCTAAGACACAAGGAAATCCAAAACTGTTACACGAAGACAAGTTCATGCTTGCAGGTAGCGCAAATATCAACGTAGAAGCCGAAAGCGAAAGTACCAATGACCAGCGTTATGGTATAGAGGCAGCTTGGTTACACAACCGTCTCTACCTTGGTGGTGAGTTCTACTGGATGCACGTAGGATTCACGGAGCGTATGAAGATTGACGAGTCATTCGACTACAAGGGAGGATACGTTCAGGCAGGTTATTTCGTATCTCCACAGGTACAGGTAACAGCACGCTATGATTTCCTCGACCGCAATAGCTCAAGCAAGGATGGATGTCTCAACATGCCAGCCGTAGGATGCAACTATTTCATTAAGGACACAGGACTTAAACTCTCTGCCATGTACCAGTTCATTGGACGTACAGGTCACGCCACACAGATAGACCGTGACAACGATGACCTCGGCATAGCCAAACATAGCGGAATGATTATGCTTCAATATGCGTTCTAACTTGTATTATTCATACTTCATAATGCAAACGGATAATGAGAACATTTATAACGATTATAGCTGTATGTATGGCTTTTGCCCTCCAGTCATGTGATGACGGATTGATACAAGAGGTACAGCAACACACACCTGTCAGTTCGGGCTATACAGCTGTCGTAACTGGAACTTTCAAGGGACAGACGTCATGGCCATCAAGATACAGCATCGTAGTAGCTGGATTCAACGAGAACTCCGACTATGCAATAATTCAGAAGACACTTGCGGCAAAAAACAAGGACGACAAACAAATACGCATGGTACTGTCAAATATAAGTGACACCACACGTACGCTCGAGATTGCCGTAGTCAACAGTCTTCGCAAACGACTTGTAACATTGTACTCATACGCCATTCCAACAAATCAGGATGCCAAGGACACGATAAGACTTGACGTAGGAGAAATGGATATCAGTATGTTTGAAACAATCAATAGTAACGTGTTCCAAGGTATGAATTGCTCACGATGCCATTCGTCATCCACAGCTGCTGCGCATCTTGACTTGACAAATGCCAATGCGTATATGTCAATTGTCAACGGACAGTCAAGCAAAAACCCTGACTTCATGCGCATAAAGCCTGACGATGCAGACAGCAGTTATCTGTACAGAGTGATAACAACGGGAACACCAGAAGTGGGTTACAACCATCCTGCTCTTTTTGTTGACGACAAGCATGCAGCATTTGTGTCAATAATAAAGAATTGGATAGACAATGGTGCAAAGAAATAATTTTTTTATAACTTTGCACAAAAAATAAACAGATATGGAATTTGAACGTATAAAATGGAATGATATAGACGCCTGTGCCGAGGTCACATATTTCAACGCTGACAACGGGGCAGACGAGATACACGCCATAATACATATAGCACCAAATGACGATACTTTCCAAAGACAGTTGGAACGCATGTACATGGCAGAAGATTTGCTGGCATCAACGCCTGCACTCGCAAACGCAAACATCATCTTCAAACGTTACTTCCTCAGCGATGCAACCAATCAAGTGCCACTCATGAAGAAGGATGGAGACTTCAGCACAAGCTTCATACAGCAGCCTCCTCTTGATGGCTCAAAGATTGCACTCTGGATATATTACCAGAAGGAGACCAAGGTACACAACCAGCAAAGCATGACCGTGGTTGACCACAACGGTTACCGCCACCTATGGAAGATGGGAATGCACGAGCACAAGGGTGACTCAGCTTGGCAGACAGAATGTCTCCTTATCAACTATGAAGAGATGCTCCAGCACTTTGGTGCTACACTTGCAGACAACTGCATACGCACATGGTTCTATGTACGCGACGTCGATACACAGTATGCTGGCATGGTGAAGGCACGCAAGGAGAACTTTATCGAGCAAGGACTTACGGAAAAAAACCACTATATTGCTTCAACAGGCATTGGAGGTTCACCAGAGGACACAAAGGCACTCGTACAACTCGGCGCCTATGCACTCGTCGGATTTGAACCTGAACAACAGCGTTATCTCTACGCCCCTACCCACCTCAATCCTACATACGAATACGGAGTGACATTCGAGCGAGGTACACTCTTGGAATATGGAGACCGTGGCCACATATTCATTTCGGGTACGGCATCCATCAACAACAAGGGCGAAGTAATGCACATAGGCAACATCGTAAAACAGACGGAGCGTATGTGGGAGAACGTAGAAGTTCTGCTCAAGGAAGGAGGCATGGGATTTGACGATGTAATGCAAATAATCGTCTATCTCCGAGACACAGCAGACTATAGCGTAGTAAGCAAGATGTTTGCTGAAAAATTTCCACAAACACCATACGTCATCACGCTTGCACCAGTATGCCGTCCTACATGGCTCATCGAGATGGAGTGCATAGCCGTTGACAAGCGCAAGACAAAATACAAAGATTTCTAACAAAATGGCAAAAACTGCATTCGCACTCTATGCAATTCTATGCATAATCATGGCTGTCGCTACATTTGTAGAGAACAGCTACGGAACACAGTTTGTCCACACATACATTTACGGCTCATGGTGGTTCATCCTGCTATGGGCTGTTTCTTTATGCCTCACGCTCACAAGCATCATGAAACATTTCGTGTGGATAAAAAGACTGTGGAACAAGATACAAAACAGACACAGCACACTCTTCCTGCTCATATTACTTTCGCTCTCAGCATCTGCCAAGGCACCAAAGTGCATCAAGTTAGAGCAAGCAGAGCAACTGAAGTACCAGCAGGTTGTATATAACGAAAGAGTATGCCCGCTCAACACCGTGGCACTCGATTTCACACAGAAGATTACTGGCAAGCGTTCTTTCATGGGGCTTACAGCTGAACAGATTCTTATCTCATGGAGCATGCACCCTGAGGATTGGAAAAATGTCAGGATGATAAAGGTAAAGAAACAGGCAGCACTCGACGAACTCGGTATAAAGGACAAGCGTGCGAGTTTTGCCGACTTCTTCAACGACTCGTTGCAATACCGTTTTCCTGCTGGCAAATATCCAGATATCGAAGAGAAACTGTCAATAATCATCATGGCAACACGTGGGGAACTGTTTGAGCCACTACCAGAACAAGCCATGCACAAGACAGAGCAGAAGATAAATGCAGAGGTATTGTACAACGGCATACGATGGAACTTGATTCTCTTCATCAGCTGTTTCTGCCTTGCCTTATTCACATTCTTCGACAAGAAAATACGATACGGCAATATAGTAAGCGTCACGGCATCGGCTATTATCGCCACAATACTAAGTGTCTCTCTCTTACTACGCTGGTATGTATCTGAGCACCTTCCGCTCACCAACACATTTGAGACTATGCAAATCATAGCCTTGGCAACTCTCCTCTTGTCAATATTCTCTACCAAATGGCGTACATACGCACTTATCATAGCTGGAGCCACATTACTCGTGACTCACATATCATCACTTGACCCGGTAATCACACCACTCATGCCAGCACTTCAATCTCCCTGGCTTGCAAGTCATGTGACAACAATAATGATTTCGTATGCACTCTATGCCATACTGCTCTTCCGTCCTGACCGTACATTGCTCATATGGGCAGAGATACTTCTTGGAACAGGAATAGCACTTGGCAGTATATGGGCAAAGAATGCTTGGGGAACATACTGGAGCTGGGATCCAAAGGAGACATGGGCACTCATCACATTCATTGTGTACATGTACCCTCTCTTCCCAGACACCCTAACGTGGTTCCGTTCCACTTCACACCAGAAATGGTATCTGCGCTTCGCTTTCCTCACCATCCTTATGACATACTTCGGATGCAACTATATCCTTACAGGTATGCACTCGTATGCCAATTAAGAGTTAAAGTCCCATATTCTCCATGCTGAGGATATGGGACTTATCTTTACTTGATGGCTTGTGAAGTTAAGAAGAATGTCTATCTCTAATGTCAAATTTATCATGTCAAATTTGTGCGTTCCGATATGAACCGAAGGCATAAATTATAGATTCGCAAAAGAGTATCGTCCGTTAACTCCATTTAACTCCTTCTTACTCCCTTTAACTTCCAAATGAGCAAGTTGAAAACGTGCGAAACTTAAATTATCTTAGTCTTATCACTTTTGATTCGTCTTTCTGTTTCATTCGGATGGTGAGCGTTTCGTCTGTTGGTTGTATTCCCCTGATATCACAGTAACCTTTGCGGCTTACAGCGATTTTATTGTTCTTATTCTTCATCCATAGAACAAAGTGGCCTTTGCCATCAGTTATGGTACAATTGCCACCTCCTTCGTAAACCCAGACATGTACATTTTTAATAGGCTTACCTGTGCATTCGTCAAGAGCAACGCCTTCCACACGACGAAGTTTTGCCTTCATCTCGGGATGCTTGCATACATATTCATCACAAAGCGTATCAGGTATTACAGTTACGTCTATTACTCCATGGTCAGCATTCTTACCATATTTCTCTGAAAAGCGTTTCTTCGCATTTTCATCTAGGTAAATATTGCCGTCTTTAATTGATAACTGACGATTGCAAAGATATTCGTATATCTCATCCCATTTAACAGAATCCGGCGGCAGCAGCTCTCCATTTACTATAACCAATGGATTGTATGCACCAGAATGCACATCTATTTTTCCACCGTTAATGTTAATTGTTGTGTTTTGTCCCTGCACAGACACAAGGGCAAATGCAAAGAGGATTGAGGTAATTATTTTTTTCATGATTGTTGATTAGAGTTGTTAAAATTCATGGCAAAAATAAGCATTTTTCTGTAAAGTCGGTCTGGATAGCCAATATTTTTTTGCGACATGGATTTTTTCGTGTGCTTACCTGCTGCTTTTTTATCTCCCACAGAGAATTTTCCTCTGAGTTTTTACGAGCGAACAAAGGTCGCAAATGCTCCAAAGAGGGCACGGAGATAGACCCTCTCCACCCTTCGGGCTCCTCCCCCTCTATGGGGAGGGAGAGCCATCTGGAATTTCTCCTTGCATTAGTCACCCCTCTCGCCTTAGAGGGAGAGAGGGGATGGGGGTGAGAGGGTCTTTGCGTTTCAGCGTTTCAGCGTTTCAGTTGGGGGTAAGACGTTTCATTTTCTCCCTTTATAGATTATAACTATCTATATATAATATAGTTATATACAATAAAAGATAAATATGCACCCTGCATACCCTATACTGAAACGCTGAAACGTTGAAACGCTTTCGCGTTAATTGCCAGATAGAGAACAAGATACACCGTTTCAGTATGTGCGTTTCAGTCTCAGTCTCAAATCTCAATCATTTTTTAAAGGGTATGCACATCCGTCTTTTTCTCTTTATATAGCTTATAACTTATTATATATTAAATATATATAATATATAAAATAAAAAAAGAGGAGGACAAGCATGTATTTAAAAAAACAACGGAGACTCTGAGACTGAGACTACACGTCAAAGCTAAATACCACATTAACAGCCCAGTACATTATCACAGAGAACCTTCACAGTCTCAACAACCTCTAAAAAAGAGCATATTAAATGCGGAAAAACATTCATTTCCCATGACGAAAACATGACGAAAAATGGCTCGTGACTTCTTCTAAAAGGCACAAACAAGAAAAACACAAATCCAAAATGGAAGCGGTAAACAATCATAACTA
>JAFYAT010000114.1 GCA_017540585.1 Bacteroidaceae bacterium
AATGGTATAGTGCAGATAACCAACTACTATCCATTTGGCGGTATTCTTAATGAATCATTCAATAGAGTTGATTATCAGAATAAGTTGTACAATGGCAAGGAATATGACCGTATGCATGGATTGAATCTTTATGATTACTCTGCTCGTCAGTATGATCCTGCAATAGGTCAGTTTACAAGTATTGACCCACGATGTGAAAAGTACTACCACATCAGTCCGTATGCTTATTGCGCTGGTAATCCTGTGAAGTATGTTGATCCGGATGGAAGGGATGCCGTTGCTGTAATTGATGAACAAAATAAGATTGTTAGGATAAAAGCGAATTATTATGTTAATACCAAAGGGGTATATAAAAGAGGTACTGATAAATTATTATGTGCTGGGTATTCGCCACAAGATATAAAATCAATGAACAAAATGATATCAAATCTTAACAAGGAAGGCTACGTGATTAGTAGTGGAGCTTGTAAAGGATTCTCATTGCAATTTGATATGCAATTTGTTGATGGCGGAGATTTCATGAATTGTTCACAAAAAGCAACAAGTGATTATTATAATACAGATAATGGCGATATAAATATTGGAAATGTTATTCAAAGAAATTATGAGACGGATGATGTTGATTTGTCTCCAAAGCCTGATGGTAGTCAAGTTGGAGGGTATACAAAACCGTACAATCTAATAATGATGAATGCAAGCTCTGATTGTAATGGCGACAACTTGGATAATAATACAAATCGATTGCATGAGTTATTTCATACATTAGGTTTTGACGATATGCCAGGAAGTAAAGGTATCATGGATTACTCTACTTTAAGGATTAATCAGAATGATATAGATTCGATACTCAAATATATAGAACAAATGAATAAACAAAAATAATATGTGTACAAAAAAAATCATTATGCTTTTGTTGTTTGCTGTCATATTTCCTGTTTCTTATGCTCAAGAAAGGGTTGTGACTCATGGCGATATGTATTTTTTTTATGGTATTTTAGGAGGGAAAAAACATAATGAAAGATTTCAAATATCTTGGCTGATTCCAGGAATGTCTAATCGTAATATCTTGAAAGATATGGATTTTAGTAATGAAGATGATTTTATATATCGATTTAATGACTTGACATATTATATTGACTATGGTCAGTCTGGTTTAGTAAGATTAATGAAGGAATGGAATGAGTTCGATAATTATTCAAAGTGGGATTCTATTTATTGGAACGTTAAAGACATTTTTAAGTCCGTAAAAGTTCCTGAATATAAGATTATATTAGGTGATTCAACTGAATTGTATTTGAAGGTTTACAAGTTAAATGGTGAGTATTGGAAAAATGATAAGTTATTTATCGGTTCCAGAAATCCATATCGCAGTAAATATTATCAAAGTGCAGAATCAAAAGGTATGTATACTCTTATAAATCTTTATTCTGCAAAAGGAGTGACTTTAAAGAAACGACAAATAAAGCGATTAAAAGGAGTTTTATCATGTTGTTTGGTCGAGTAACACCTTTTTTTGAAGTCTTTACTATAATGACAGCTACTTCCAGTCTCATAAACATCGTGTTTATGAGGCAGGAAGTGGCAATTTGTTTTAGTGTTAAAAATTTATTACTGTCCGCTAAACATGCATTAGAGCCTAAACACACTCGTTTTCTTGTTGGACAAGCCTCTTTAGAAAGGTGTTAATGGCTGTCCGCTAAAAAATCAGCTTGAAAGATGACAAAAGATACACTATAGATTGTTATATTTGTCATTTAGAGCCTCTATTTTGTTGTTTTCCCAATATATTGGGGCATATATATATCCTGTATATCGGCTGTCCGAGGAAATAATATCTTTGAAAACGCTTTCAGATTTTTAGCGGACACCAATATTAAAAATTTTTACATTGTACATTGTCTCCTAGTATAGACTAAGTACTGACTTATATGAGACTATAATGAACTGTTATCGGAGGCAATTTTGATAATGCCTAATTGTCTTTAGTAGTTATAATTGTCGTTTAGTGTTTGTGTTATTCGGTATTTATTCGTACTTTTGCAACAATAAAAATGAAATGCTTATGACTGCAATACAATTGAAAGCTGAAGTTATGCATAACATAAATGTTGTGGCTGAGGATGAAAACATGTTAAATCGTGTCGCAAAATACTTGCGAAAGTTAGTTGCTGAAAGGCAAACGGATTCAACAGAGATGACCAAGGAGGCTTTTTTTGCTAAGTTGGAACGAGGAGAGAAAGCTTATGAACGAGGCGAATGTCATGAGATTCTCCCTGGTGAAGATTTGACAACATATCTAAGACGTAGGGGGTATGACATATAAATAGTGAATACTCCTGAAGCTGATGAGGATTTGGTAAGACTCGCCAAGAACGAGCCAAAGGTGTTCCTTAAAGCCATGAAGTTTATAGAGGAGTTGCGCGAGCATCCGAAGACGGGAACTGGTCATCCCGAACCTTTGAAGGGTAAGCCAGAAGGACGGTGGAGTCGTGCGTTGACAAAAAAGCATAGGATGGTTTATCGCATTTTTGCTGAGAAAGTGGTGATATTGATTCTTTCTTCCTATGGTCACTATGATGATAAGTAAGGTTCTCGTTTGGCTATTTGTTTAATCTAATATGTTACTTATTATTGATATAAAAGCGGTGTACAGCTAATAATGATGCTATACACCGCTTGTTGGTTGTTTAGTTAAATATGTTGTTGAGTATGTGTGCGAGACGGAGTCCACCATAGAGGAACTGTTGTTCGATGACTGGTGCCCATGTGCGGACATACTCGAATGAGAGGTTGTCTGTTGTTGATGTACCAGCATATATTGCTTCTGCGTGTACATGACTCTGGCGTGCCCAGTCGAGGAGTGTACCGCTGGTGATGGAAGAAATGAACTGCGGGTCGTTGTTGATGTCGAGTTCTTCTGCCCATTCTGTATGACTCCAGTCGTGTGCACGACTTGTCAGTTGTCCGTCCCACATAGAGTGGAGTGATGTATCGTGGTTGAAGAACTTGACACGTACCGTGTTACCACCTTTGTCCTCTGGGTATCCGAGGTGGAGTGGCTGGTGAAGGTCGCCCATGAGATGTGTAATGAACTTGAGCGCGAGTGCCTTTTCTTCCTTTGAACGGCTGTTGCTCCTCAGTATCTCTATCTGGCTGTTAATGGCGGTGATGACGTTCTCGCAACTGTTGACGAAGTCGGTTACATCCTTTCCTTTGGCAATGTCAAGGTAGTGCCATGTCTTGGAGTAACGGTACTCTGGCATGTTGCTTGCATCGTCCATCCATGGTGCCCAATATACAATGGTACGACCGTCGAGCAGTTCGTTTATCTTCTGCCTTGCCGTTGGTGTGAGGTGTCGCTGTGCAATGGCAGCGGTGATGTCGTGACCTTTCTTGTCCCATGAGAAACCTGGTAGAGTGGTCATGGTTGCCGCAATAGTGAGCATTGCGGTCCTCAATACAAATTTAATCTTATTCATTGTTATCCTGAAGTTATATATAGTTAATGATTCCTATAGTTTGGGGTGTCGTGTTTGTGTGTTGTATATTGAGGTTTTCAACCTGTGCGTTTAATTTCGTTCTACGAGAATTCGTTTGGTCGATGATTTTTTGGAAGCCACGAATTACACGAATTTTCACTGACATTTACGTTTTGCTTTGTGCCCTAATTTGTATTACACTAAGAATTGCTCGTGCAATTACGAATATCACGAATTCATTTAACCGTCATTTCTCCGGACGGCATTCGTGTCATTCGCTGACAACACGAGTTGTCTTAGTGTAATAAAACAAACAAGAGAACTTGAATGTTCGTGTCCATTCGTGTCATTCGTGGTTGAAAAAACGAATTTGACGTACGAAATGTTATTTCTTTTTCTTGCTGCTGGCAATGCCAGTTGGAGCGACAGGACGGTATTCGCCTTTCTTGAATACGTCTATAGCCTTGAGTACGGTAGCATCGTCACGGTTGAGATATTCGATGTACTCGTTAATGTCGAGCATGTAATAAACGATGCCGCTATATACTGCACGTTCAAGCAAGTGCTGTGACGTAAGTATCATGTTGTTGCGACGCTTTACACCCTTGCTGTCGCAGAAACGGATGAACTTGTCCATAATCATCTGTTTGCGGAGGTAGTGTATAATCTCGTCTGCAGTCTCCATCTTAGACATTGCTTTTCTGTTTCCATCTGCATACTCAAAACAGAACTGTGCTATGAGTCCCTTGCTGTTTACCTCTGCATAGTATGCTGTAATCTTTGTTGTGTCTTCTGCCACGAAGAAGTCTGGCATGATACCACCACCACCATATACTACACGTCCGATACGTGTGAAGTACTGTTCACCACTCTGGTGGATGCTGTCTTCGTTGAAGAATTCGCCATGTTCATAACGTGTGATGAGGTCCATGTCGTATTCGTCACGTGAATGTCCCTTGACGTATGGTTTCTGGATGCAACGTCCTGATGGTGTGTAGTAGCGTGCTACCGTGAGTCGGAGCATACTTCCATCGGTAAAGTCGATAGGTTGCTGTACAAGTCCCTTACCGAATGTACGACGACCAATGATTACGCCACGGTCATTATCTTGTATTGCGCCTGAGAATATTTCTGCTGCGCTGGCAGAGAACTCGTCTGTGAGAACGATGAGAGGAATGTCCTCGTATGAGCCTTGTCCGTTGCTGTAGTATTCTTCTTTCTTAACTCGTCGTCCTTGTGTATATACTATCAGTCGGTTCTTAGGAAGGAACTCGTTAATCATCTGTATTGCAGCATTGAGGTAGCCGCCTCCGTTGCCTCGGAGGTCAATGACGAGTCCGCGGAATCCTTCTGTCTCCAATTCAGCAAGCGAACTGAGAAGTTCTGCGTATGTTGTCTCACCAAAACTCTTGATCTTGATGTAGCCAAGCTCCTTGTTAATCATGTATGTGGCATCAATGCTCTTGATAGGGATGTTTCCACGCACGATGGTGAAGTAGAGTGGCTTGGCAGATGTGTCACGCAAGATACCGAGCTTAACCTTTGTACCGTTCTCGCCCTTGAGACGGTGCATTGTCTCCTCGTTGGTAACAATCTTACCAACGTAAGGTTCACCATCGATGGATATAATCTTGTCGCCAGCGATGAGTCCTACCTTCTCTGAAGGACCGCCCTTGATGATGTTTGTGATGCGCACGGTGTCGGTGCGGATGGTGAACTGTACACCTATTCCGCTGAAACTTCCCTTGAGGTCGTCGTTGACGGTCTTTGCTTCCTTGGCACTTATGTATGTGGAGTGAGGGTCAAGTTCCTCAAGGAGCTTAGGCATTGCCTGTTCCACGATATTAGGAATGTCAACGGTATCGACGTATTGGTCGTCGATGATGTGGAGCAGGTCGTTGAGCTTGTTGCTCGATGTGTTTATGATGTTCAGACGGTTGCCTGAAAATCTGTTTGCAAAGAATGTTCCTATAATGATTCCTACGACAACACCAAGTGCTGCCACTATTGGAATGTATCTTGAAGAACGGTTTATATTCATGTTTTTTAATTATGAATTAATTAAGAATTGAGATTTTGAGCTTTCAAAGGCTCTATGATGTTAGTTTTGAATGACCGATTAGCCTTTTATTTCCTGATATTCCACGTCGATACCTGCTCTCTTGAGCAGTTCGATGCCGTCTTCGAGTCGGTATTTCTCTGAATAGACGACACGCTTGATGCCTGCCTGGATAATGAGCTTAGCACACTCGATGCAAGGTGAGGCGGTGACGTAGAGCGTTGAACCATCGCTTGAGTTGCTTGAACGTGCAATCTTTGTTATGGCATTTGCCTCGGCATGAAGCACGTAAGGCTTTGTTGTGTTGTTCTCATCCTCGCACACGTTCTCAAATCCAGAAGGTGTGCCGTTGTAGCCGTCCGAGATAATCATCTTGTCCTTCACGATGAGAGCGCCAACCTTACGTCGTTCGCAATATGAGTTTTCTGACCAGATGCGAGCCATGCGGAGGTATCGCAGGTCAAGGTTATGTTGTTTCTCTTTGTCTGTCATAGTTATTTGTGTCTATTGTGAATGTTGTTGACTTCTAATGTGTGTAACTTGCCTTTATCTTTTTTCACACATTCTTATAAAGTTGTTTTTATCTTTCTTTATTAGTAATACGTTGGCATCGCCTTCGTATGAATTTGCTTTCTGAATAATTTCTATGATTCTGTTGTCAAGTGCAGAACTGTTTGATTGGGCTTCCACATTATAGAAATGGATTGCCTGTTTCTTGCCGTCTGCTGACCATGCTCCCGTGATGACATTTTGTGGGGAAAGGGTAGCAATGAACGTGCCGTCGTTGAAAATGATGCGATAGCAATCTTTCCCACTATGAAAGAGAGTTTCCAAGTCCTCTTTTGTTGCTTCCTTTCCTTCCTTGCAAATGCCGTTGATGTACCAGCATTTGTTGAGGAAAATCTCGTTTATGTCATCTTCCCTCGTACATGATGTGAGGGCGACTATCACAAGAGTTAGTATGTAGAGAATATTCTTCATCATCTGAATTAAGATTTAATATTTAAGATTTAAGATTTGATTGAGTCATTCTTCTTATATATGTGATTGACTGCAAAACCTCATATCTTATAATTTCTTAACTCCACTTTTAATTTTTAACTTTTAACTTTTAATTCCATTGCGGCGCAATAGTGCCGCAATGGTTGGTTCTTGTCCTCGGAATCGCTTGTAGAGTACCATTGGATGCTCTGTACCGCCCTTTGAGAGGACGTTGTCACGGAATGACTGAGCCGTCTTCTGGTCGAAGATGCCGTTCTCCTTGAACTTGGCGAAGGCATCGGCGTCGAGTACTTCTGCCCATTTGTATGAGTAGTAACCTGCGGAATAACCGCCAGCCATGATGTGGGAGAACTGTACAGACATACATGCCTCTGGTACGGATGGGAGAACCTGAGCATCTGCCCATGCTTGTTTCTCGTATTGCTTGATGTCCTCTGTGAGAGGTTCTGTACGAGTGTAGTATGCCATGTCGAGAAGTCCGAAGCTGACCTGACGCATACAGGCGTATGCTACGTTGAAGTTGCGGCTTGCCACGATTCGTTGGATGAGTTCGTCAGGCAAAGCCTCGCCTGTTTCGTAGTGTCTTGCAAAGGTGAGGAGGAAATCTTTCTCCACGGAGTAGTTCTCCATGAACTGGGATGGAAGTTCTACGAAGTCCCAATATACGTTTGTGCCAGAGAGTGAGCGGTACTTGGTATTGGCAAACATGCCGTGGAGCGAGTGACCGAACTCGTGAAGGAATGTCTCCACCTCGTCAAGAGTGAGGAGGGCTGGTTTCTCTGCCGTTGGCTTAGTGAAGTTTGTCACGATTGAGACTTGTGGGAGTGAACGTGTTCCGTCCTCTTCCTTCCACTCTTCCTTGAAGCTTGTCATCCATGCACCCGATTTCTTTGAGGCACGTGGGTGGAAATCGCAGTAGAAGGTGGCGAGAGGAGTGCCGTCCTTATCGTTCACGTCATAAACCTCCACGTCTGGATGATATACTGGAATCGTGTCATTCTTCTTGAATGTGATGCCATAGAGACGTGTGGCAAGTCCGAAGATGCCTTCCTTCACCTTTGAGAGTTCAAAGTAAGGACGAAGCATCTCGCTGTTGAGGTTGTACTTCTTCTCCTTCAACTTGTTGGCATAGTAGCCGAAGTCCCAAGGTTCAAGAGTGAAGTTGTCACCCTCAATCTCCTTTGCAAGTGCCTCTATTGCCTTAACTTCCTCCTTTGCGGTAGGCATGTAAGCGTCGATGAGGTCATGAAGGAGTTTGTAAACCTTGTTGCTGTTCTCTGCCATACGTCGTTCGAGGATGTAATCGGCGTATGTCTTGTAACCGAGAAGCTGAGCCATCTCCATAGAGAGGTTCACAATCTTGCGTACGATTTCCGTGTTGTTGTTTGCATTATCGTGAGTACACATAGTGTTGTAAGCCATGTACATCTTCTTGCGAAGCTCACGACGTGCACTATATGTCATGAATGGAGTCATGCTTGGGTAGTGGAGGGTGAACACCCATCCCTCAATGTTCTTCTCCTTTGCTGCTTCAAGTGCGCCTTCGATGGCACTCTCAGGTAAGCCCTGGAGGTCATCTTTGTTGGTAAGGTGGAGCATGAAGTCGTTGGTGTCCTTCAGTTTGTTTTGTGAGAACTGAAGACCGAGTATGCTAAGCTCGGATGAAATGCGACGGAGTTCCTCCTTCTTGTCGTCGGAAAGGAGAGCGCCATTACGTACGAATCCCACGTAGTTGTCCTTGAGGAGTTTCTGCTGTTCAGCATCAAGTCCCTCAAAGTTCTTTGCCTTGTATCCGTCATAAACAGCCTTGACCTTTGCGAACAGTTGTGGATTGAGAGATATGTTGTTGCTGTGTTCGCTAAGGATAGGTGACATCTTCTGGGCAAGTTCATCGAGAGCATCATTTGTCTCTGCGCTCAGAAGATTGTAGAAACATTCCTCGACGCGACCAAGAAGGGCACCTGTCTTGTCGAGTGCCTCTATGGTGTTTGCAAACGTAGGAGCATCAGGATTTGAAACTATCTGTTCAATCTCCTTGTCCTCCTCTTCGATTCCTCGTAGAAGGGCTGGCTCATAGTCTTCAAACTTTATCTTGTCGAAAGGTATGTATTTATAATCGGTATAAAATGGATTGTTCATCTTTATTTGTTTTGTTTATTCATTTTACCACGGCAGGCACTCAGTTTTGCAAAGTCATAGACCTTGAATCCGTTGCGTTGTTGCATGATGATGTTTTCTTGTGCAAACGTCTTGAGAGTTCCAGAAACGTTGAGGCGTGTCTCGCCAATCATTTCGGCTATTGTCTCCATCTTTACCCTGAAATGCTTCTCGCCTTTCTGGGTGGTGCATTGGCGTGATAGGAAGTCGATGACCTTGTCGGTCACGTTATCTGGTTCTGCCTGCATGAGACGTGTCGTCTGTCTTTGCATCATGTTGCATGCCATGTTAAGCATATTTGTTCGTATGATGGGGTAATCCATCATTTCAGACATGAAGATGCTCTTTGGTATGGTGAGCGTGCTTCCGTCTGTCTCGAAGGTGTAGTCACGCGTGAACCTCTGTTTCATACCATACATACTGCATGGCTCGATGGCGAGTGGGGCGCTTGTCTCCTCTGTCACAATTAGCGAACCGTCAGGGTTGCGGTATTGTACGGACAAGGTTCCACTGAGGACGAATATCAGTTTCCTGCATGGTTCGTCCTGTTCCGCTATCTGTTCTCCTGCAAGGTGTTGCTTGAAGTCAAGCCTTATCTTGAAAACCATGTTCTCAAGATCCTTGATGCTCATTCCCTGAAGGAGTGGCAACTGCTGGAGTCGCTCAAACATTGTCAGTTCCATGACTCTACGAGAGTTTTTGAGTTTTTAAGTTTTTGAGTTTATGAGTTTTTAAGTTTTTAAGTTCTTAGGTTCTTAAGTTTTTAAGTTTTGCCGAATGGCTATTACTCATTACTAATTCCTCATTCCTCATTATTTTTATTCCTCATTATTCAAAAGTAGTTCCTTCATGTTGTCCGAGTACCACTCTTCTGTCGTGCCGTCATCCTTTGAGAGAATGAAGAACACACGGAGTTCAGGATGTGCCTTGAGCACCTTCTTTGCCCCGTCAAGACCGAGAACCATGAAGGATGTAGCGTAGGCGTCTGCTGTGGCGCAATCCTTGGCAAGTACCGTGGATGAAAGAATGGAGTGCTGCACTGGATAACCTGTTCGTGGGTCAATGGTGTGAGCATATTTCTTTCCTCCCTTGACATAGAAATTACGGTAGTTGCCAGATGTTGCCATTGCGATGTCTGTTGCCTTTACAACCTGTTGGATGTCTGTGCTTACGTTGAGTGAGTCATCTACAGGCTTGTTGATACCTATTGCCCAAAGGTCACCACGTGGGTTGTTGCCACGAAGTCGAACCTCTCCACCTATCTCGACCATGTAGTTCTTTACTCCCATGCTCTCAAGGTAAAGACCTGCTGCATCCACACCATAGCCCTTGGCTATTGCGCTACAATCAAGCATCGTCTCAGGATGTTCTTTGACGACTTTGCCGTCTGTGAGTGACACCTTGTTCATACCTACGAACTGACGAAGGCTGTCAACTGTGGCGTCGTTCACATTATTTATATTCTTGAAGCCGAAGCCCCAAAGATTGACGAGTGGCGCTACGGTAATGTCGAATGCGCCTTCTGTCTCCTTTGAAATCTTCTGTGCAAGCATGAAGACATCCGTAAACATGGTGTTGAGTTCTACGTCATCGCCATTGTTCACGGCTGTTATGATTGATTGCTTGTTGAATGGAGAGAGTGAGCGGTCAACCTCGGCAAGTGTTGAGTCAATACCTTTCTGAAGGTCCTTGTCTGACTCGTATGTGATGTGATAGAATGTGCCGAAGACTGCACCTTCGTTGCGTTTTACAAGTTCTGAGTCCCATTCCTTTGAGTTGCTCTCAAAGTACTCTGGGTGCTGCTGGCGTACAATATATATGGTTCCGCAGATGAGTCCTACGAGAAGGAGCCATCCATGCCATTTTATCTTATGTGGTTCTGTATTTTCTTGTAAATTCAATTTCATATTTTGTGCGGAATTATTTGTTCTCGCTGTTTGAGTTCTCCAATATCGGACTTGACTTCTTCTTCTTTCCCCAGTTGAGGTCAAAGATGAGGTTGTATGTTCCTCCCCAGCAACTGCCTGTCGTTGTAGTTCCGTAACCAGGGATGTAATATGGATGTGAGCTTCCGTCGTTGGATGATTTCAACTCCCTCTTGTGTCTTATGCTCCATCCCATGTGGAAGCTGCTCCATACCTTGACCTGACATCCGAAACAGATTTCAAGCCATTGGCTCGTACATGTCACTCCGTTGAGTTTGAAGTCGTGTTCGCCTCCCCATATTGGGTCAATCTGAGCTGGTCCGTGAACGTCGTAGTTGAATGATGATATTCCGTAGCGGAGTCCTGCAAACAGGCGGTTGTCCTGACGCTTGTTCTTTAGGATGTTGTAGTCAAATCCTATGCGGAAGTATGGTGCGCTCGTATTGTAGCGTATGCTGGTGTTGTCATCTGTCTTGTCGCAGTTTGCCACTCCGAGTTCGGCTATCGGGAAGTACGTGTTCTTGAGGTTGAGTCTCAAGGCTGCCTCAAGACTTCCGCTGCTTGACATGGCTCTCATTCCTGCTCCGAGGATGTCGAATGAGAGTGTGAATCCTTGGAAGAACATGAGCGGTGGCTCTTCCTCTTCCCATGACGGAACCCACTTGGTAGGCTTGCCTTCGCCTTCAGCAACAACTGTTGAGTCGGTTATCGTAACCTTACCCTCGGCTGTCTCTCCGGTTATTGTCTGTCCCAAAGCGTTCAGAGGAGCGAGTGTGCATACGGCTATTGTAAGTATTGCCTTACTCCGCTGTACCATTGAGGTAAATCTTGATATTCTCATTTCCGTCATAGTTTACTTTAGGATTTGATATCTCCACATGGTCGATGTGCCTGTCGGTTGACTGGACGTTCCTCAGATAGTGGAAGCGGTATGAGCCGCACTCAGGAAGCTCGACGTAAGGATAGCTGTCGTGCGTAACCTTTATCGTGTCTGCCAATGCTATGCTTGAGTACGAAATCACGAGTGTGTCCTCTCCGTTGAAGTAGCTCATAGGCAACTTGAACGTGGATGCCTTTGTGAGTCGGTTGAGGAGTATCGTGTCGCGACGCACAACCTCTGGCTTCATCGTGTAACCTGCCTTTATCATCGATGAGTCGATGCGCTCTTTGGTGACGGTCATGTAACCTAACCTGCGGTAGGTGTAAACCGTTTTGTAGCCAGGGAGTAGCGTCTTGACTGTTATGGTGTCAAGTATGGTCACGCTCTTGCCCTCTTGGTCGTAGAAGCCATAGTTGCAAGCCACGAAGTTCTCCAGCGGACAGTTGTTTGACGAACAAGCTGCCATGATGGCTGCCGTTGCGAGTATGGAAAATATTTTTTTCAATTTCAAATCTAAGATGTCAAATTGATGCGTCCCGATATGTTCCGGAGGCATAAATTATAAATTTGAGATTCGTATTAAATACTCTTGCTAATCTGGTAATTGTTTCTCTCCTGTGAGCTGCGGCTGATCATGTCGGCAAGGAAGCCTGTGAGGAAGAGCTGAGTGCCGAGAATCATCATCGTGAGTGCGATGTAGAAGTATGGCGAGTTTGTCACGAGAGGGTGAGGAGTACCGTTCATGATGGCGTAAAGCTTGATGCCTCCCACGGTTACGACTGAGAAGAAACCGATGATGAACATGAGTGTGCCCACGAATCCGAAGATGTGCATTGGCTTCAATCCGAATGTGCTGATGAACCAAAGGCTCAAGAGGTCAAGGTAGCCGTTGACAAAGCGGTTCCAACCCATGAACTTGCTCTTGCCGTATTTGCGTGCCTGATGGTGAACAGGCTTCTCGCCTATCTTTGCGAATCCTGCATTCTTGGCAAGGTAAGGAATGTAGCGATGCATCTCGCCATACACTTCGATGTTCTTGACAACCTCGTTCTTGTAAGCCTTGAGACCGCAGTTGAAGTCGTGGAGGTTCTTTATTCCGCTCACGGCACGTGCTGTTGCGTTGAAGAGCTTTGTTGGGATTGTCTTTGAGAGAGGGTCACCCTGCTTACGGTTCTGCTTGTAGCCGCTCACGAGGTCGTAATCATCCTCCATAATCATCTTGTAGAGACCTGGTATCTCGTCTGGGCTGTCCTGGAGGTCAGCGTCCATGGTGATTACCACGTCGCCCTCAGCACGGTCAAATCCGCAGAAGAGGGCAGGGCTCTTGCCGTAGTTGCGACGGAACTTGATGCCGTGAACCTCTGGGTTCTTGCTTGCAAGTTCCTCGATGACCTTCCATGACTTGTCGGTAGAACCGTCGTTGACGAAGATTATCTCGTATGTAAATTTGTTTTCGTCCATCACACGCTTAATCCATGCGTGGAGGTCAGGAAGTGATTCTTCCTCGTTGTATAGTGGAACGATTACTGAAATGTCCATTGTCTGTATGTTGTTTTTTACGTTTCTTTATTCTGTTTTTCTGTCTTTGTTCCTTCATGTCTCCTTCAATTCTCTTAGCATTTGTACAGGATGCTAAGAGAAACCTAAGAGCGACATAAGGGAAACATAAAGCAAGCATAAAGGATGAGAGTCACTACTTAGTCAGTAGTAAGTCAGTACTTAGTCACTAATTAGTCACTACTTCGACTGATAACCTTCAGCTCTTTCTCATGCTTGTATTTTCCTGCTGCTCTTGAGGGATGCAAGTGCGCCTACTGGCAGGATGAAGAAGAGGCTCGTGTAGAAACTGAATGTGAAGAACGAGCCAGCTTTCTCGTATGGCGAAAGGTTGCCGAACTGCATGAGCCCTGTCTTTGCCTCGCCATAGAGGTCATTAAGTCCTGCGGTTTTATAGACGTTTGCTATTTCTGGATTGAAATAAATCTTCATGAAGCTATCCACGAATGTACCGTGGTCGAAGAATGCGAAGTAAGCATATTCGCATGCACCTGTAAAGAGGCTTGCAAACATGAACAGGTTGAATGAGAATAAGCATCCACGGAGTATTCCGAGACTTTCGCCCTTGCCCTGAAGCTGCTTGATGCGCCATGCAAACAAGAAAGGGATGATGGCAAGGCTAAGGAAAGCGAAGAATGCAAGGGTTGCGTATAAGTCGGATGCTGTCCTTATGGTTGCTATGAAAAGGAAAAATACAGCCGTCCACGCAATGCCGAGGAATGTGCCGTACTCCATTGCGTAAGCTCTGTATGGAAATGCGTTGTTATTGTTCATCTTTGTGCTAATCGATAATTTTTAATTCGAGGGTTATGTACTACGTACATGGTTTCCTCATAAAACGGCACAAAGATACAAAAAAGATTTGAATTATCTGTGTATTTTATCCTGGTTTTTCTTGGCGAAATCTGCCCAAGAGGAAAATTTTTTCTCTGTTTCGGGTTTACCCATCTGAATGAAGTGGCAATAGGCGGCTCCAACGGCATCTGTAGCATCAAGTTGGACATCCATGTCTTCCTTTGAAATGTGGAGCATCCTCTGTAACATTCCTGCCACCTGTTCCTTTGAAGCGTTACCGTTACCCGTTATCGCCATCTTGATTTTCCTTGGCTCATACTCGTGGATAGGGATGTCGCGCATGATGGCAGCTGTGATGGCAACTCCTTGAGCACGACCGAGTTTGAGCATTGACTGTACGTTCTTGCCAAAGAATGGCGCCTCAATAGCCATCTCGTCTGGCTTGTACGACTCTATGATGCTCGTCACACGTTCAAATATCTTGCCAAGGCGCAGATAATGACTCTCATACTTGCTGAGTTCAATCACGCCCATGGCGATAAGCTCCGCCTTGTTGCCAACAATACGGAGTACACCATAACCCATCACGTTTGTTCCTGGGTCAATTCCAAGGAATATTTTCTCTACTTTTGACTTTATCATTCTGCTTTTTTTGCCGCCAAGCGGCCAATTAGAAAAACAAAAGAAAACATAGGAAAACAAAAGAAAACATGTTTTTTCTTGTTTTTGTTCTGTTTCTTTAAGGTTTTTCTAATTGGCACCTTAGTGCAACTTTTCGTTCGCCAAAATCTTAAATCTTAATTCTTAACTCTTAATTCCCCTCAGCTCATCCTTCGGCAGAAGCGGACGAACGAGCAGTTTGCACATTTGCTCTTGTCCTCACACTGGCGGAAAGGAATGTCGGGGTCAAAGATGTCCTCGATTGTTGACTTGAGCATGGCATGGAAATCCTCCTCGTAATCTGCAAAGTTGGTCATCTCGCTTCCGTTCACCTTGAAACTGTCCTCACGTTGTGCAAGTGCCTGAGTGACATACATGAGCGACGGACGTATTGGCGGAATCTTGCTTGCATCGCCATACTCGCGTTCGAGTACACGACGCATCACGTAGCTGTAATACATCGCCTGACAATGATACTTGGCATCGCCCGAACTGTTGAAGAGTTTCTCGCTCGTCACGTTCTTCTCTGGTTTTGTACCTGTCTTGTAATCCACTATGCGCAGGTAATCCTGATTGTTCGCAGGGTCGTTGAGTGTCTCAAATCGGTCGATTGAACCTCCGAGGTGTATTTCGTGTCCCTTGATGACTTCCGTGTGCTCAATCCTCTTCTCAACGTGCACGTTACGCATAGGGCAACTTTGTGAGTCGAAGAGTAGCTGGTTGCGGACATACTTGCAGAGCACCTTGTGGTTAAGTTTCTGTTCTCCATTGTAGTGCATCACCTCGTTCTTGTCCTTGTGGAAGAACTCCGTGGCAAAAGCCTCATCCACGATACGTGCAATCTTGACCTTGTCGTTTGCTATTGCCAGGAGATCCTTTGATTGTATCTGACGACCAGCAAATGAGCCGTAAATATCCTCCATGCACTTGTGGAAGATTGTACCGAAGGCAGGGCTGTCAACCTCCTCCGTCACCTCGTCCTGATCCTTGTAGTTGGCTATGTATTTGAAGTAGAAGGCAAGCGGACAACGAAGGTAATTGTTGATGGCGGTAGGCGAGAGTATTCCTGTTTTGAATCGCTCGTCCATCTTCTGCATCAGTTCGTCCGTCTTAGGCGCAAAGCAGTCGTTTGGCTTCTGTGCCTCGTTGTCGGCAAGCAACGTCTTGTGTATTATCTTGTTGTCAGGACCTAATATCTTCTTTGTCTCTATCTCCATCTGCATCATGAAGCGTGACTTCTCACCCTTGTTGAGACCTTCGCTTGATGAGTTGTACATGACGGTTATGTTCTCCGCCCTTTGCAGGAGATTGTAGAAATAATATGCGTAGAGGCTCACCTGCTTCTCCATGGTCGTCATGCCGTAGAACTCTCTGAGGTTGTACGGAATGAGTGATGCACGATGCACGTTCTTAGGGAGCATGTCCTCGTTGCATGAGAGGAGTATGACGTTCTTGAAGTCGAGGTTACGCGTCTCAAGCACTCCCATCACCTGAAGTCCTATGGCAGGTTCTCCGTGGAAAGGAATGGAGTTGCTCGTCATAATCTGTCGTATGAGACGGTTGAGCGTCTCGTTGTTCACGCTTGCAAGGAGTGGGTTCTCCTCAAGGAGCGACTGTACACGATTGATGACCGTATAAGCTGTGAAGATGGATTCCTTCTGCAGAGCCTCGTTCTTCTCGCCCTTGTATGATATTCCTATCTTCTTGAGCATCTCGATGACGTATGACGTTATCTCGTGCTTTGAACCTGCGGGTGTGAACAGCTGACGTATAAAGTCCTCTGCATAAGGCATAGGCTCTTCATCTTCCTTTGGGTGTGTGAAAGGGTAGAGTATGTCCTTCTCGCTTGGGAACGTGATGTTGCGGCTGTTGAGATGCGAGAGTATTGCTACCGACGCATTACCCGACAGGCGGCGTGTGAATGGATGGCGTAGTACGTCTGCCACGTAGCTGTAGCGCCAGTAGCCGTTGTTCGACTTTCCGTGTATCTGGAGTTCTAGTAATGCCTGTACATAGCTGTAAGCCAGCGTGTCGCCAAGAGGGAATCCCATGGTGACGTTGAGGAACGTGTGCTTGTCGCTCACGAGTTCTGTCTGTCCCTCGTCCGAGAGAGTTGATGGAATGGAGTGGAGTACGGAAGGCAAGTCGGCTTCGTTGCATAGCACGATAGCGTTCTCGTTCAGGTGTGTGCCGTCCTTTATCGTCTCCTCTATCCATTTGCTCACATAACGTGTCTGGGCATTCTCCGTGGTTGCATTCACGAAGGATATGTTCTTCTTCTGCCAGAGATTCTGATAATACTCAGGGTGGTCGGCAAACCTGTTGCCGAAGTCCTGTATGTCCTGCATGATGAAGCGTCCTGCCTCATCCTTTTCGTATGCCTTGTCGTAATCCCAGTAGAAGTATGTGTTCTTGTTCTTCTTGAGGAACTTGAAGAGTTGACGCTCCGTCTCGTTGAGTACGTTGAAGCCGACTATGACGTAATTATCGCTCTTCAGTCGGTCGATAATCTTCTCAGGCGTATTCTTGAGCGTCTCTATGACCTCTTTCTTCATCATACCCTCATAGCAGAGGTTGTCCTTGGCAAGCTGTTCCTTGAATGTCTGGTAGGTTGGGGCAAGGGCATCCCATATACTCAGGAACTTGTCCTTGAGACGTGTGCGCTTGTCCTTGTCAAAATTCTCGAACACGGTCTTGATGGCAGCCACCTGCTCGTCCGTAAGGAACTCGAATGATGTCATCTCCTGCAATTCGGCGATATTGACAAAGAGGCTTCTTGCTTCAGCCATGTTGTTGTCAATATCCTCGAAGTCGCTCAGCATCATCTCTCCCCATGAGTAGAACTTGTCGAGTGTCTCCTCTGTCTTTGTCACGCTATGGAACGCCTCGTAGAGACGGCATACGAGTTGTATCTGGTCAGCCACTATGCGGTCGCTCAGCGAAGCGAACAGGTCGCCTATGGACAGATATTGTGGCGCAAAGACAGGCGAAGGGCTTATCTTTGCGAGATGGTTGTTGAAGAACAGATTTGCACGCTTGTTAGGGAATATGATGGTTGTCTTGGTGAAGTCTCCCCCAAGTTCCTTGTACAAGTCGTTTGCTATAAGTTCGAGAAATGTTGTCATAGTTCAAATTCAATGAAGACGCACCCTAACCCTCCTACAGGGAGGGGACTGGATAGCCTTGTTGCTGATAGAATGTATGAAGGTCGCAGCGGACGTGGTAACTAAGCTCCCTCCCTGTAGGGAGGGCTGGGGTGGGTCAGATTCTAAACGTAATGACCTCTCCGTCGCGTGTGTTGCGGATGGCTGGTAGTTCCCAATCCACCATACCAAGCTCGTAGATGTCTTGTCCTGTGTCGGAATACATGCTGTCCGTCTCTATTCCGATGGTAAGAGTGCCGTAGTCGGTTATCTTCTTGCCGGGATAGAGTGTCTGCAACTTGTCTATTGCGGCTCTGTGGTAGAGCTCCACGTCTTCGTCTTCCTCGTCAAGCATGAACTTGCGGAATATGAAAACCTGTTCTGCGTTGTTATCTTCGTAATCCATATGCTAAAAATGCAACGTTTTTTTCATCTCAAGAATCAATCCCGATTGATGTGCCATATCGATCGGGATCGATTTGCCATATCGATCGGGTACGATGTTGCATATCGATCGGGTACGATGTTGTATATCGATCGGGAACGATTTCCCACTTGCTTCGGGAATCCTTTTTTTACATGAACTCCACAATCGTTATTCCTGCTCCTCCAAACTGTGGATGCTCGTCGTGATAGTTGCTCACGGCTGGTATCGTTCCTACATACTGGCGGATGAGTGTGCGGAGTATTCCCGTACCTGTTCCGTGGAGTATTCGCACCCTTGATGCACCAGCCACGAGAGCGTCGTCGATGAAGTATGTGACTGCCTGTATTGCTTCCTCGCCACGCATACCTCTTACGTCGATGTCCTGAGAGAAGTTGAGTGTCTTCTCGCGTATGTTGTCCTGCGTCTGGCTGCTTATGAAGGTTGCTGCCATCGTCTCCTTCTTCTTCTGTGGAGCATCTGCTGGTTCAAGGCGCTTGAGCTTCACGTTTGTCTGTATTCCTCCAAAGCCAACGAGAGCCTCGTTGCCGTTTATCTTGATAATCTGTCCTGGAGTGGTTGTTCCCTTGAGACGAACCCAATCCTTCTCCTTGAAGAGTACGGCATCTGTATTTGGCTGAGGAGCGGTGTTGCCTGCGGTCGGAGCAGCTGCTCCGTTCTTGGCAAGCGACTGTCCCTTCTTGCTTTCGCCTTTCTCCTTACGTTCCTTGCGAGCCTTGACCTTTTCCATCTGGCGACGGATTTTCTCCTCCATCTCCTCTGGATTGATAGCCTTGACCTCTTGCTTGAAGTCGTTGAAGTCCTGACGTATGCTGCGGGTACGTTCTTTCTCTGCCTGAGCCTCCTTAATCTCACGTATGGTTTGTTCGATACGTGCGTTGGAGTTCTGGAGGAGTTCTTCTGCGTCAGCCTTTGCCTTGGCGATAATCTCCTTGCGCTCGTCGTGCAGCTTCTTTATCTCTGCCTCGTAACGCTCAATCGTCTGCTCCATCTGCTTCTCGTGCTGATGAATGGTCTGACGCTTATTCTCCCAGTAACGCTTGTCGCGCACGATGTCCTGCAGATATTTGTCCGAACTGATGTATTCCTGTCCCACGAGTTCCGAAGCATCGGCTATGATGTCTTCCGGAATACCAATCTTGCGAGCAATCTCCACGGCAAACGAAGACCCTGGGTTGCCAATCTGCAACTGGAAGAGAGGCGCCATCTGCTGGCGGTCGTAGAGCATGGCTCCGTTAATCATTCCGTCCGTTTCCTGAGCATAATGCTTTAGGTTCTGGTAGTGGGTGTTGATAACTCCATAGGCATGACGCTTGACGAAACGCTTGAGTACTGCCTGCGCTATTGCTCCGCCAATCTGCGGCTCGGTACCCGTACCGAACTCGTCGATGAGGATGAGGCTTGCGCCATCGGCACTTCGCATCATGTTCTTCATGTTCAACAGGTGCGAAGAGTAGGTGGAGAGGTCATTCTCCAGACTCTGTTCGTCGCCTATGTCTATGAATATGCTCTTGAATATTCCGACCTTGCTGCTCTCTGCCATAGGTACGGGCATTCCGCATTGTACCATGTACTGGAGCAATCCTACCGTCTTGAGACAAACGGACTTTCCTCCTGCGTTAGGACCAGATATGAGGAGTATGCGTTGCTTGTGGTTGAGCACTATGTCAAGAGGAACGACCTTGCGTCCGTGCTTGGCAAGCGAGCGTTGGAGCAACGGATGTACAGCCATGCACCAGTCCATCATCTGTTTCTCCTCGATGACAGGCTCTATGGCGTTGGTGGCTATAGAGAACTTTGCCTTGGCACGTATGAAGTCGATGTCGGCAAGGAACTCGTAGCTGTTCATTATCTCGTGCACCTCAGGGCGTACCGTAGCCGTAAACTCAAGGAGTATGCGCTTAATCTCGTGACGTTCCTCCGACTCCAGTTCACGTATGCGGTTGTTTGCCTCTACCACTTCGGCTGGCTCTATATATACCGTACGTCCTGAGTCTGACTCGTCGTGCACGATGCCTCGTATCTTGCGCTTCATGGCAGGAGCAACAGGTATTACGAGTCGTCCGTCACGCATGGTAGGAGCGATGTCCTTGTCTATCACTCCATCGCCCTTGGCAGTCTTCATGATTGACGCGAGGGTACGTGATATGCTTCCTGCCGTACTTGCCAGTTCGCGACGTATCATCATGAGGGTAGGGGACGCTGTGTCCTTCACCTTGCCGAACTTGTCGAGTATCTGGTCTATACGCCTGACGAGTTGTGGAAATGTCTGCACATCCTTGGTGAGTGCGTTGAGTTGTACGTAGCAAGGAATCTCGCCTTCTTCATCTATCGACTTGCCGAGGAACGATACAATCTTACATATCGTGTCGAGCGAACGCTGTAGGTCAAAGAGTTCTCGTTCTTCAAGGAACGTGTTCTCTATCCTTATGCGCTTGAGCGACTGTCGCACGTCGTAGAAGTTCTGGTCAGGGAAATCCTCTTCTTGCAGGATACGCATGAACTCCGTCGTCTGTCGTATGCTGCGCTTTATTGTCGAATGGTTGGAGGAGAATGTCATCTCATCCACCCTTTGTTGTCCAAGGGTACAGAGACACAGCTCCTTCAAGTCCTGTCGTATTATGTCGAATGATATCTTTTGTTCGAAAGTATTCGGATAAATCATTTACCTTTTAATTCATAATTCACAATTCATAATTCATAATTTTCAATTCATAATCCATAATTTTCAATTCATAATCCATAATTGTTCCTCTCAACCGTGTTCGGGTGTCTATAATTATGAATTATGCATTATGAATTATGAATTGCTTTCAAGTTCGTCCTTGATGAACTTCCATGTGATGCCCTTCTTTGCCTTGACAACCTCCTCAGGAGTACCCGTTGCCATGACCTGTCCACCACCACGTCCGCCTTCAGGACCCATGTCGATGATGTAGTCGGCAATCTTTATCACGTCGAGGTTATGCTCTATCACGATGACCGTGTTGCCCTTATCCACAAGTCGCTGGAGCACGCCCATGAGTACACGGATATCCTCAAAGTGGAGTCCTGTAGTCGGTTCATCAAGTATATATACCGTCTTACCCGTATCACGCTTGGAGAGTTCTGTGGCAAGCTTGACTCGCTGGCTCTCTCCTCCAGAGAGGGTGGATGAAGGCTGTCCGAGTTTGATGTAGCCGAGACCGACGTCCTGTATGGTCTTAATCTTGTTGAGGATGCTTGGCTGGTTCTCGAAGAACTCAACCGCCTGGTTGATGGTCATGTCGAGCACGTCAGCTATTGACTTACCCTTGAAGCGTACCTCAAGCGTCTCACGGTTATAGCGTTTGCCGTGGCACGTCTCGCAAGGAACGAGTACGTCAGGCAGGAAGTTCATGGCTATCGTCTTGTAGCCGTTGCCTCCACACGTCTCACATCGTCCTCCGCTCACGTTGAACGAGAAACGTCCTGGCTTGTAGCCTCGCATCTTGCTCTCTGGCATCTCGACGAAGAGAGAACGGATGTCGGAGAATACGCCCGTGTATGTTGCCGGGTTGCTACGTGGAGTACGTCCGAGAGGCGATTGGTCAACATTCACAACCTTGTCAATATTCTCTATACCCTCGAATGACTCATAAGGCATAGGGTCCTTGAGTGAACGGTAGAAATGTTGTGAGAGTATCGGCTGCAACGTCTCGTTGATGAGGGTTGACTTGCCGCTTCCGCTCACTCCCGTCACGACGGTAAGCGTGCCGAGTGGTATCTTGACGCTCACGTTCTTCAGGTTATTGCCCGTGGCGTTGATGATGCTTATGTATTTTCCATTACCCTTACGTCTCTCGGCAGGAATCTCTATCTGCTTCAGACCGTTAAGGTAACGAGCTGTGAGTGTGTCCTTGGTGAGCATCTCCTTTGGAGTACCCTGGAACACGACTTCGCCTCCCTTTCTTCCTGCCATAGGACCCATATCCACTATGTAGTCGGACTCAAGCATCATGTCCTTGTCGTGTTCAACCACGATGACCGTATTGCCCTCGTCGCGAAGAGTCTTGAGCGAGTTGATGAGACGCACGTTGTCCCTCTGGTGAAGTCCGATGCTTGGCTCGTCGAGTATGTAGAGCACGTTCACGAGTTTGGAGCCTATCTGTGTGGCAAGCCTTATGCGCTGGCTCTCTCCACCCGAAAGACTCATGGATGAACGGTTGAGACACAGGTATTCCAGTCCCACGTCGAGGAGGAATGACAGACGTGCACGTATCTCCTTTATTATCTCGGCTGCAATCTTCTGTTGCTTGCTCGACATCTTTTCCTCTACCGTGTTTATCCACTCGTACAGCTCGCCAAGGTCCATGTTGGCAAGGTCGTTGATGTTCTTGTCAACAATACGGAAGTGGAGTGCCTCCTGATTGAGGCGTGCTCCGTTACACTTAGGACAAGCTGCCTGCTTGTCGAACGACTCCACCCATTTCTGTGCCGAAGCAGATGTCTCTGTCTCGGCTAACTGATGTATGTACTTTGCCAGTCCTTCGTATTCGGTATAGAAGTCGCTTGATGTCTTTATGAGTTCAGCCTTTATCTTGATTCGTTCCTGACAGCCGTATATTATCTCCTGCTTTGCGTCCTCAGGTAGGTCGCTTATCTTTGTCTTGAGATTGCAACCGTCATAGCGTGAGAGTACGGCATCCAGTTGCCAGAATATCATCGTGTTCTTGAACTTGCCAAGTGGCGCAAGTCCTCCCTCGTAGATAGACAGGGATGCGTCTGGTATAATCTTTTCCTCGTCGATGAGACTCACCATGCCGAGTCCCTTACAGTATGGACATGCTCCCTGTGGTGAGTTGAACGAGAAATTGTTAGGCGCAGGCTCATGGTAACAGATACCTGTGGTAGGGCACATGAGTCGTTTGGAGAAATGCTTTACGGCACTGCTTCTGAACTTGTGGCTCTCTTGACTGTCGGCATCTTTGTCGAGCACCATTATCTGACCCTCGCCCAGCTTCATGGCTGTAGCAAGGCTCGCCTTCAGACGGTCGGCATCCTTGTTGCTCACGGCAAGCTTGTCCACTACCACCTCGATGTTGTGGTTCTTGTAGCGATCCACCTTCATTCCTTCGGTAACATCTACCACGGCTCCATCCACACGTGCGGTAAGGTAGCCCTTCTTGCGTATGCTCTCAAAGAGCTCGCGATAATGTCCCTTACGGCTCTGCACGAGAGGGGCAAGGATGAATATGCGCTTGCCGTCATACTGCTTGAGGAGAAGGTCAAGCACCTGCTCCTCCGTGTATTTAACCATCTTTTCACCAGTCTCATAACTGTATGCCTCGCCTGCACGGGCATAAAGGAGACGGAGGAAGTCGTATATCTCGGTTACAGTACCCACGGTAGAACGTGGGTTCTTGTTCGTTGTCTTCTGCTCGATGCTGATTACAGGACTCAAACCTGTAATCTTGTCCACGTCAGGACGTTCCATGCCGCCGAGGAAATTGCGGACGTAGGCAGAGAATGTCTCTATGTATCGTCGCTGTCCCTCAGCAAATATTGTGTCAAATGCCAAAGAGGACTTACCGCTTCCGCTCAGTCCCGTAAAGACGGTAAGACTGTTGCGCGGAATGGTAACATCCACGTTCTTTAGATTATGTACTCTTGCTCCTTCTATTGTTATATTGTTCATCTTCTTTTCTTGAAGGTCTCTCGCCGATGTTTCTGTTCCTTTTGAGATATTTTTCAGAGTCTCTACTTAGTCAGTACTTCGTCTCATGTTCGTCAGTACTTAGTCACTACTTTGTTTCTATTGCGATTTAACCTTTATGTATGCTTTTATTGATATGGGATAAGCTTGCCTGAGTTAAAAATTAAAAGTTAAAAATTAAAAGTTGAGTTTCTGAGTTTGGAGTTTCTAAGTGAAGCTTTGTATATGAGTAATCTCCAATTTTTAATTTTTAATTTTTAACTTTTAATTATTTTTGCTCTGTGTCCTCGTTGAATCCCTTGATTACGTTGATTGCCTTCTTTTCCTTGTACTCCACACCGTCGCTTCCCTTGGCATAGAGGTTGAGAAAATAGACACCATCGTTCACGTACTTGCCTCCGTATCTGCCGTCCCAAAGGTTGATGTAGAACGTACCATTCTCCATATAACCGTCTGTCAGGTTGCTCAGCTCCTTGGATGCCATCTTCTTGCCCCATCGGTTGAAGATGGAAGCCGACAGCTTGACTATTGACTTGCATGAGATGCGGAGCACGTCGTTCTTGCCGTCGTCGTTAGGCGAGAAGGCATTAGGACATTTCAGCTCCGACTCGCTTATGACGATGGTCATTGGGTCGGGCGTGACCTCCTCTATCGTGCCGTCACTCTTGGTGAATGTGGCAAACAGCCTGACGCTGTAGCTGCCCGAAGCCGTGAGCGTGTATGACGTGTTCTCCTCAAATCGTGTTAGGAAAGGGCTGTCCTCTCCCTTCTGCGTGTCGAAGAAACGCCACTCGTATATTGCCGTCCATCCTTCAGGGACGTCGGCATTCGCCTCGCAGAACAGTTCGAGAGGTGCCTGTGCTGTCTGCGAGTCGCCAGGTGAAACCGTTATGCTGTCGCCACTCTCTGATGTGGTGTCAACATACCTTATCTTTGGTGATGCTGTCTGAGAAAAAGCCGTGGCGTTCACCATCGTTGCGAGTATGGCAGTCACCACGAGTCTCATTATGCTTTTGTTCATGATTTGCTTATTTTGCGTGGATAATTGTGCAAATGTAGTTATTATCAGCGAGAAAAAACACGCATTTTAATTTTATTCACATATTTTATTATTAAAAGAAATGCAGAGTGCCGAATTTTTCCTAATTTTGTACCTTGATTTGGCGTGTGCATGGCGCATGTCGATTCCTTGAAGATAATTCATAGTGGTCATAGCAGGTGCTTAAAGCCGCTTGTCACCACAGCCCAATAATTTAATCCAGAGGTAATGAAAAAACTCTTTATTGTTATTGCAATGGCACTCTTCTCAGGTGCCACATTTGCACAACAAAATGTTTTTGCGCATAAGGTAAGAGTAGGAGAAACTCTCTACTCTATCTCACAGATGTATGGTGTCACAGTAAATGACATCAAGAAGGAAAATGCAGGATTGACTGACAACATCATGGCGGGACAGTCAATCAACGTTCCTCAGTCGCCAACTGGCGAGCTCCACTATACCATTCAGGCAGGTGAGACACTCTATTCCATCTCAAAGAAGTTCGGAGTGACATCCAAGGTTATCACGGATGCCAACCCTGGCCTTTCTGCAACAAACTTCAAGTCGGGTACACTCATCGTCATTCCTCGTGGAGTATATTCGACTGCTGACCAGCGTAAGCAGGACATAGCAGCTCCAAAGGAGCGTACAGGCTGCAAGCTTACTCACCTTGTTGCCAAGAAGGAAACCGTATATTCCATCAGCAAGTTGTATAACGTGACACAGGCAGATCTCATAAAGGCTAACCCTGTGCTTAAGGATAGCAAACTCAAGAAGGGTATGACGCTCTGCATCCCTTATCCACAGGACGAGCGTTATTACACTCCTACGGATAGCGAGGTGTTCAGCGAGATTGCCAAGCAGAAGGGAGTGAAGTACGACCGCATCAGGGTGGCTGTCATCCTTCCTTTCAGCCTCGATAAGCGTACCAGCGAGGGCAACAAGATGACAGACCTCTACAAGGGCTTCCTCCTTGCCGTTGACTCCATCAAGGATAGTGGCGCAAACATCGACATATATGCGTATGAGGAGAAGGGTAGCGATGCTGCTTCTATCCAAGGCATACTCGACAATCCAGAGATGAAGGAGATGAACCTCATCGTCGGTCCTGTACGTCCTGAACATATTGATGCCGTGGCTCAGTTTGCTCATGTCAACAATATCGTTAACGTCATTCCTACTTCTACCAAAGTGAATGCCGTAAACAGTCATAAGACTTCGTTTCAGGTGAACTCCCCACAGAACTATACCAACAGCTTTGTGTATGAGAAATTCCTTGAACTCAACTCGGGTGCAAACGTCGTCTTTGTCAATATGTCTGACAAGAGCGACTATGCTGACTATCTCTGGGGCTTCAAGAAATATCTTGAGTCAAAGAATGTGTCTTTCGTAAGCATGCAGTATTCTGCTATTGAGAACATAGCCAAGCACCTCAAGAAGGGAACACGTAACATCATCATCCCTTCAGCTTCGTCTGCTGCGGCTTTTGAGCAGCTCGTCAACGAGTTCAATACGCTCAACCTTTTGGATAACTTCCAACTCTCACTTTTCGGTTATCCTGACTGGCAGACATTCTCCGACAACAACGAGAAGATGCTTGACAAGTACAAGTGCTCATACTATACGACATTCTTTAGCGATGAGGCTAAACAACGTGTAGCCAACTTCAACTACCGTTTCCGTCACAACTTCAAGAAGGCACAGATAGCAAGCTGTCCTAAGTTTGGCGAACTCGGCTACGACATAGGCGCATTCTTCGTGGGCGGCATCAACAACTTTGGTGGCGGTTTCATGCAGAATGTGGATAAGGTGAAGTACACTTCGCTTCAGAATCCTTTCAACTTTGTTCGCAAGAACAACTGGAGCGGTTTTGAGAATACTGTTGTCATGTTCATCAACTATAAGGGTAATGACATGATTGAGATACAACGATACGAGTAAGCCGCTATGAAGAGTATAAAGGTATTATTGCTTGCACTTGCTCTCATTCCTGACGCTCTTATGGCTCAGGTGGGCGAGCATCGTAACGACTTTGCTATCGGAGGCTCCATCGGTTATACGCTCAACTCAGTCAACTTTGTTCCTACCATTAAGCAGAAACAGAAGGGCGACATGATGTTCGGCTTTGCGGCACGCTACACGTGTGAGAAATATTTCACGGCAATATGTGGTGTGCAGGCAGAAGTCAACTTCTGGAACCTTGGTTGGGAAGAGAATATTGAAGACGGAACGAACAACACCTATCGCCGCAGCCTCAACTATGTTCAGGTGCCTATACTCATGCAGATGGGTTGGGGACGTGAGCGCAGAGGCATGAAGTTCATCTTCGAGGCAGGTCCTCAGCTTGGCTACTACCTTGGTGGCAGCAGCGAGAAAGGTGGAGGAGTATGGGACATTTCCCATCGTCCAAATAACGTCACCTTCCAGTACGACAACGAACCGTACAACAAATTCGACTATGGTATCGCAGCCGGTATCGGAGCAGAACTGAGTACGGCTGTTGGACACTTCATAGTGTCAGGCAGATATTATTATGGTCTTGCCGACATCTTTGACAATAGTAAGAAAGGTGTCTTTGGACGTTCAGCCAATGCAACGATATGTGCTAAGTTGACATATCTCTTCGATATTGTCAAGACAAAGGATGACAAGATTAAATGAATTATCGTTCTCAATAGTATTTCGAACCTAAGATAAAAAGAATTTAGATGATATTGAAAAAGATTTTTCTGTGCTTGACCCTCATGCTCGTTGCAGGCGAGGCAATGTATGCAAGGTCACCTATGGCTGTGGATTCCATCATAGCACAGAGGATGCACGAAAGAAATATTCCCGTTCTTGATGGCAACTCCGTGAAGTTCTTCACCAGCGGCCATGACAAGTTCGTTGACCTCTTTGACGCAATACGTAATGCAAAGTCCTCTATCCACCTTGAGTATTTCAATTTCAGAAACGACTCAATAGCAGGGCTGCTATTCAAGCTCCTCGGACAGAAGGTGCGTGAGGGAGTAGAGGTGAGGGCTATGTACGATGCTTTTGGCAATCTGTCCAACAATTCGCCTATATCTAACGAGATGCACGACTCCATACGTATGGAGGGTATTAACCTCATTAAGTTTGACCCTGTACGTTTTCCTTGGGTCAACCACATCATCCCTCGTGACCATCGCAAGATTGTGGTCATCGATGGTAAGATAGCATATACGGGCGGCATGAACGTGGCAGACTACTATATAACAGGTATAAAAGGTATAGGCGATTGGAATGACCTCCACATGCGTATCGAAGGACCTGCGGTAGAAGAACTTCAGAAGGTATTCTGCGATATGTGGGCAAAGGTGACAGGCGAATTCCTCGTGGAACAGAAATATTTCCCACGACTTCAGGACGAAGGCTATTCACGTATGTCTATTATCAATCGTGCTCCGGGCAATACGTCCGATGCCATACGTGATCTTTACGTCACTATGATAGACAACGCACATTTCACCATACGAATCATCAATCCTTATTTCGTTCCAACACATCGTGTGCGTGCCGCACTCAAGCGTGCTGTTGACCGTGGTGTCAGGGTAGAGATTATTCTCTCTGAGAAGGGTGATATTCCGATGACTCCTCAGGCTTCGCACTATGTGGGTAACAATCTGATGAAGCGTGGGGCTGTGGTCTATCTCTTCCGTGGGGGATTTCATCACACCAAGATGATGATTGTGGATGATGTATGCTGTACGGTTGGCTCAGCCAATCTTGATGCACGCAGTCTCCGTTGCGACTATGAGATAAATGCTCTCATCCTTGATAAGGAGGTGACACAGGAACTTGTCGGCCATTTTGAACGACAGAAGGAGAGCTCATATCTCATGTACCGTGGTTGGTATTCACACCAGAGCATAAAGAACCGTTTCTCAGGATGGCTTGGCAACCTGCTCACTCCTGTGTTGTAGGATTGCCCACTCACCACTTCAATGTGGAAGGGGAGAGATTACAGTAGCTTGTAATAATCAAACAAGATTTTTTATAAAGATGACTATATGAAAAAAGTATTGTTCGCTTTATCGTTGATGTTATCACTCACACTCATGGCTCAACAGCAGCCAAAGCGTGAGTTTCGTGGCGCATGGATTCAATGTGTCAATGGTCAGTTCATTGGCAAGACACCGAGCCAGATACGCCTATATCTTGGTACGCAGCTTGACGACCTCGCTTCGGCAGGTATAAATGCCATATTCTTTCAGGTGCGTCCAGAGGGTGATGCCCTGTACCGCTCCAAGTTTGAGCCTTGGAGCCGTTACCTTATGGGTGAGCAGGGCGTAGCTCCTGCCGATGGCTGGGACCCACTTGAGTGGATGGTGGCACAATGTCATGAGCGTGGCATGGAGTGCCATGCCTGGATTAACCCCTACCGTGCCAAGACCAAGGGAACGACGGAGCTGCACCCATCGCATCAGGTCATCAAGCACCCGGAGAGAGTGTTCGACTATGCCGAGCTGAAGATATTCAATCCGGCACTTGAGTCCAACCGCCTCTACACCTGCATGGTGGTGGAAGACATCATACGCAACTACGACGTGGACGGCATACACATGGACGACTACTTCTACCCTTACCCTGTGGAAGGGGAGGAGATACCGGACGAGAGCTATTTCCGCAGAAACCCACGAGGCTTCAGCGACATCGACGACTGGCGTCGCGACAATGTGAACCTGCTCATTCGCAACCTCCACGACATGATACGTGAGATTAAGCCTTGGGTTAAGTTTGGCGTGTCTCCGTTCGGCATCTACCGCAACTCACCAACGGGCACCAACTGCCGTGAGGGTAGTGCCACCTCAGGACTCCAGAACTACGACCAGTTGTATGCCGACGTGGTGCTGTGGCAGAAGGAGGGATGGGTTGACTACACCGTACCGCAGATATACTGGAACGTGGGCACGGCTGCCGCCGACTACGAGGTGCTCTGCCACTGGTGGAACGACTACTGCAGTGACCGTCCTCTCTTCATCGGACAGGACGTTGACCGTACCGTAGCTGGTGTTGACCCTAACGATTCCACACGCAACCAACAATGTCTCAAACTTGACATACAGCGTAGTCTTCCAAACGTGCAAGGCAGTTGTATGTGGTATGCGGCAGCCGTTGCTAACAATACTGGTGGCTATCGTGACGTTCTTGAAGAAGACTATCATCGTTACCCAGCTCTTCAGCCACAGATGAAGTGGTTGGACAATAAGGCACCGAAGTCTCCAACGCGTCTCCGTCTTGTCGGCCACAATGGTAAGGTGTTCCTTGTATGGAATGCTCCAAAAGCAAAGAAAGAGCTTGACAAGGTCTGTCAGTTTGTTGTCTATCGTTTCCTTCGTGGTGAAAAGGTTGATATTAACGACCCTTCCCACATCGTTGAAATCACGCCACGTGACCTCGATGCCCGTGGTGGCACATTCATACTCGACGGCGACCCGTATGGTGAGACATATGTCGTCACCTCCCTCGACCGTCTCGGTAATGAGTCAAAAGGAGCAAAGCTGAAGATAAGGTAACATAAGACATCACCGCCATGATGCAGACGCATCATGGCGGTGATGTCTTTGTTTAGTATCATGTCTTGTTATGGATTTAATTTGTTTGCAGGTAATGCCCTTTTTTAAAAAGACCAAATGATATGACAGTCATATGTATATTCTGAGGGTTGATACAATAATTCTGGAGTTGATGCGTTATTATGTGTGTGGGAAAACATAATACATAAATTATCCATGCAAATCATACCATATATGAAACAAAATAAAACGAATCGATTCATCTTGATTATTATCTTCCATCTAATCACCATGCAATCCTGGGGACAAACAGATAGTATTAAGTTAAGAATGACCACATTGAACTCTTTTACACGAGAGTCCATCAAGAGTACTATTACGTTTATGGATAATGACAGTACTATTCTCAAGACAGACACAATAAGGAAATATAGTGAATGGCTGAAGTTTCATTACCTATGGGCAATCTTGCCGTACAGACCTTCGTATATCCTGAAAGCGGAATGCGAAGGATATGAGCCGACATTTGTCAATGTAACAATGGGTAAAGATGAAAAAAGGAAGATTCTGAAAGATATCCTGATGAATCGTGATGTCTCTTTTATGTTGAACGAGGTAACTGTCAAGGCTTCAAAGGTAAGGATGGTGTATGATGGAGATACGATAACGTATAATGCACAGGCTTTCAAATTGTCAAACGGTTCGTTGCTGGATGACCTTGTACGAAGTCTTCCTGGTGTAGAACTGGATGATAATGGTGTTATCTCTGTCAATGGTGAGAGGGTTAGCGAATTGTTGGTAAATGGCCGTAACTTCTTCAAGGGTGAGCCTGTTGTAGCATTGAGGAATCTTCCTGCATATTATGTTGACAAGATCAAGTCATACCATAAGGTTACGACGTATAAACAGTTCCTGTATGGAGATTCCGTAAAGGCAGACGCAAACAAAGACCCTCTTGTTATGGATGTTATCCTGAAGCGTGACTATAATGAGGGATGGATTGCCAATGTCGAGGCTGCAAGGGGTACAGACGATTTGTATCTCTACAGATTGTTTGCCATGAGATACACCAAGCACTCAGGTCTGTTTGCATACGGCAACATTAATAATATAAACGATGCACAGTCTGCCAATAGAAGCGGGCTGTGGGGTAACAACAAATGGAAAGAAGGATTGACATCATACAAGATTGGTGGAATAAATTTCAACTGGGATGACAAGGTGACGAAATCAGAACTGGACACAAAGTTGAAAGTCTCTTATTATGACGGCAAACTTGAACAGAAGATTTCGACAGACACATATCTCGCAGGAGGCGACAACTATGCCCGTGTTCATTCTTTTAATGAGGACAAGACTACAGACGTGAACTGGGATGCAGAGTTCACCTATCCTGGACGTGACACAAATCTGTACTTCAGGTTCAAGCCATACTTCAACTATTCAAGGCATAGAAGCAATGGCTTTAGCCATACAGTCAACATGGATGTGTGTCCAACAGAATCATACATAGGTGCGACAGTGGATAGTGTGTTCTCTGGAGCGTATGACATGGAGTCAATAATCAACCGACAGGAAGCGTATTTCTTCAACAAGACGGACAGGACGGAATGGGGCGGTTCGTTTAATGGCTCATGGAAGTACAAGGTTGGCAAGGCAATTAATTTTTCCGTTAGCGGTAGTTCTGTTTCTGATAAACATGAATCATCCTCTGTTGACGGTGTGAGGTACAACCAACATAAAAAGAAACTTGATGATGACTTGCGTAATAACTGCTCTGATATGCCGTCGGCTTCATCAAAAATTAATGTAAGTGTCTCATCAAGATTACTTAGAAGTATAGATTCTTTTATGGATTTTAACATAAAATATGATTATGGTATGAATAGCACTTCCAATAAAAGAAACTTGTACAGACTTGACAAATACATTGCCGATGACAGCAGGTATGGTAGTTTTGGTCACATGCCATCCACATCCGATTCACTTCAGATGGCAATAGATATAAAGAACAGTTTTGATACATCAATATCTGAGTATTCGCATAAACTATCTTTTCATCCAGCTTTTATGATACATAAGCTATCAGTCAGTATGGAAGTTCCTGTTAAACTCATCAACCAAAAGATAGAGGACTATAGGGACAACCTGCCAAAGACTTATTCGCACAAAAAGATTACTTGTGAGCCGGAGCTTACATTTAACTGGATAATGCAGAAAGACGGGAATTATAAAGATGCTTTATTTATGATAAAATACAGGGAGGACTTAATCCCGATGCTTTACTATCTGGAGCGTCGTGACACATCCAATCCATTGAGTATCTCACTGGGAAATGCGAATCTCAAGAAACCAAATAACATTGAAGTTTGGTTGAACATAAGTAATAAAGGCAACAATTCGGGATATCAAAGTAGATTTGAATGGACTTATACACTTACTAAAAATGCAATAAGTATGGGAAGAACATACGAAAGCGCATCAGGAAGAAGCATATATAAGCCACAAAACATAGATGGTAACTGGAATACTTATCTTGGATATAACGTGTCGTTGCCTCTGAACAAAGCGAAGGACTTCACAATTGCTAATAACACTTCCATTTGGTATGTAAACAGTTGTGACTACCTTACCGAAGTAAAGGATTTGGACGTGGATTGTGAACCAGTAAAGAATACAGTAAGGAATTTGCGAATAACAGAGAACGCTTCTGCAAAATGGTTATTGAACTCTTTGACTTTACTGGCAAATGGAAAGATTACATATAGTCATTCATACTCTTCAAACCTTGCAAGCCAGATAGCCGGAGTGTATGATATTAACTACGGACTTACTGCCACAAAGGGAATAACCAAAGACATTGACATCAAAGTGGAGAGTTCGATATTGATGCACAGAGGATATGCGGATAAGAGCATGAATACAAACGAGTTCATAACCAATATCGATTTGTCATACGCTTGTCTGAAGAACCGCCAGTTAATTCTGAAGCTCATTTGTCACGACCTGTTCAATCAGATTAACAGCGTGTATTATTCCCTTAATGCACAGGGAAGAGTTGAGAAGTGGTACAATACCTTACATTCGTACTATATGCTCAGTGCAACGTATCGATTCAACAAAAAACCGAAGAAGAATGTTTCATAATTTTCGATGTAATAGAATATAAGTAGGTGTGCAAAATTATTTTTATAATGATTGTATTGATTAATGATGTAGGTTCAGCGCATAAAATAAATGAGTGTAGTGACTCCTACTCGATTGTTTTTAGGCGGTGAAGATGCGCAGTAGGCGGTGCAAGGATTGT
>JAFYAT010000115.1 GCA_017540585.1 Bacteroidaceae bacterium
ATAATGATTGTATTGATTAATGATGTAGGTTCAGCGCATAAAATAAATGAGTGTAGTGACTCCTACTCGATTGTTTTTAGGCGGTGAAGATGCGCAGTAGGCGGTGCAAGGATTGTAAAAATAATTATGCACACCTACTTACACCTTCAGCGGACAATCCTTGTCACATTGTCCACATTCAGTATCCTGACTCTGACTCTTATTGTACTGGAACACCGAAACCTTATCACCACCAGCCACAATAAGCTTGTCTTTCATTATCCTCACATCGTATGCTGCATGACCACCACCCAAGGCCTTTGAGTCGAGCAGGATACTCCTGAACTTACCATTCTTGTCATAGCAGCTGATACGAGGTATTCCCTTCTCCGAAGTGAGCAATTCACCACCATTGGCTGGGGTTAATATTGCTGGATTACAACAACCACTGAAAGCACCCTTGCCAGCACCTGAACGACCGAAGGAAGATACATATTCACCCTCGGTAGTGTATTGTTCAACAAGATGTCTTCCCGGATTAGAGCAGAACACTTTTCCGTCCAATACAGTTATGCCAAAGCAATAGCTTGGCACGATGAAGCCATTCGGACTCTTGATAAACATAGAAAGAGTTCCATCAAGATTATACTTACAGATATTCTTGTTGGATGCGTCAGTAACGAATATTCCGTCACCACATACGGCAAGCGAGCAATAGTCAGAGTTATCGCTACATGCCTCCCAATCCTGCTTCATATTACCTTGTCTGTCGTACACCTCTATCCTTGTAGAGAACAAAGCATATATCTGTCCGTCATAAACGGTCAAGTCTCGCAAGTCACTTGGTATCGGGAAGTTTGTCTGCAATTCGCCACTGAGACCATATATGTAAATATTGTTCTGAGTGGCAACATAGATGCTTCCTCCATACACCTCAAGTGCTGTTATCTCATCAGGCACGACAAAGCCGAACGTACGTCTGTATGGAGACACAAAATCCTTCTGGTCCTCCATGAGTCTAAAACCCTTCTCACGCTTTGAGTCATAAAACAACGACTCTGGTCGCTTGAACATCTTCCACAAGCCATGTCCGGCAATAGAGACGAATATGCCACCGACAAGGAGCGAGCCTGATATCTTCAGGAACTTACGTCTATCTATATTCTTCATTATTCAAATACTTTCAGACATTTAACCATCTTTGAATCTCTCACAACAAGGAAACCATCTGCAAAAGCCATAGGTCCCCAGGCATCAATACCCTCTTCCATCACCCTCTGTTTCATGATAAGAGTCATGGACTTTGTACCAACCCCATACACGAACAATTCACCATCTTCCTTAAACGCAAAGAGCTTGTCGTCAACTATGATATACGGACCAAGTCCGAAGCGTTCATCTGCAGCTGATGTCCATATAGGGCTATGCAGATTTGTCGGAGAATACATGGCAAGTCGTTCACGCATACCGCCACCATCCTTTGGCAATATAGTTATCAGCGTGCCACTATGATTTATTGGTGTCTGTTGTTCACTCGACATACCTGCCGATGCTTTATAGCTATCCTTGATGACGGCATTCCATCCAGAGCCAGTCTTGTCAACCTGCAGGAGAGCACCACCAGCTCCATATCCTGCAACAAGGAATATCTGGTTGGAAGATATCTGCAGAGGTGAAGGAGCCACAACCGATGGTTGCCATTTACTTGCACTCCATATTAACTTGCCTAAGTCACCCTTCTCGGCAGATACTCCACACACACCACCTACTCCGATATACACGTAGGTACGTATGCCACCAATAGTCATAGGCATAACGGACGAGTGTGACATCTTGAATCCAACAGTATTTGGAGTAGCCCAAAGCGTTTCACCGCTCTTTATGTCCACACCAATCATGAGTGTGTCTTTACCAGCAGGAGCAAGTACGAGCATTCCGTTATCCACCAAAGGACATTGACCCGTGTACCAGAAAGGTATCTCGGTATTGAAACGTTTTTTCATGTCCATGCTCCATATCATATCACCTGTCTCCTTGTCACAACACATTACATGACCTTCTGGACCTATTGTGACAACAAGATTGTCATATATGGCAGGTATTGTCCTTGAGAAACCATGATTACGCTTCATAGGTACTCTGTACCACCTATGCCATAACTGCTTACCAGTCACCAAGTCAATACATTTCAAGGCATCAGAACTCAACTTCTCATCATAATCGAGGAAATACACCTTGCCGTCAGATATCACAGGCGAAGCATGTCCTTCACCAGTCTCAACCGTCCACATCTCCTTGAAGGCGCCGTCAACAAGCTTCATCTTTGCGGCATTCATGACTATATTATCATGATTAGCTCCACGGAAACAAGGCCACTGTCCCTTCAGTTCACCAGTCTTGACATCAACATTTTCCTTCATGAAGAACTCACCAATAAGCACATCATCAGCCTTACGGGCACTACCAGCAGGACGATTGTCCGCACCAGGCACCGCCTCCGTAAACCTATCTGTCGGGTCATACAAGTGCCATCCTACCAGTATCACGAGATATACCAGGACAACCCCGACGGTTATTAGTGTAAGTCTATTTCCTTTCATTTGTACTTTTTTTGTTGTTGAAGTTTTAAAATGAAGAGTAAAGAGTGAAGAATAAAATTATGAATTCTGAATTATGAATTTAACTCACCCTTTCATTCTTCAATGCTTGAAGCAAGAAAGTCACGTTATACAAATCTTCCGAGTACCAGAGCCTGGAGAAATACAGTCCGATAGGTTCATTATCGTAAAGCGTACCATCCTTGAATCTACCATAAAGATAGTCCCAGCCTCTCTGTCTCACGTCCTCATACTTGTCAGGGAAATGAGCAAGAGCCCCAAGTACACGACTGGTTAATGTCACTTTTGAACGTACTCCCTTGTTGCCACCCCATCCTCCATCATCATTCTGACAACTGATAAGGAAGTCAACCTGCGACTCTGCAAGTCTAATGCCCTCTTCCTGTTTACTCGTCATCAGATAATCCACGACTGTGGCAGTTCCATATACGGGTGCCTTCTCGTCATCTGCATCCTGGTCGCCAAACCACAATGGTGTCCAACCTTTAGATGTGTTGTGACGTTTCATCCATCCAAGCATACGTTCATAACTTCTGCCTACCCTGTCACGAAGCTCACCTCTCAATGATGGCAACCATAATCCCATGGCAAGCATGGCATGTGCCGTGATATCAGGTGTACTACGGTCAAATGGTAACTTACCCCATCCCTTACAGAATGTAGGCATACCACCATCATTATTCTGCAGCCACATAAGCCACTCAAGTCCATTCTCCACTTCTATGCTGCTGACACCTCCTGTCAGGTGATGCAGAGCAACAAGTGCGCCACTCGTATCATCGCCATCTGGCACAGAGCCGCTAAGGTCGCTCCATCCCCATCCACCTGCCTTTGCTGCAGTAAACGGATGTATGGTCTTTGTGGCATTATTCTTTATTATGTCGGCAAGATTGCCGTTATCTTCATCGTCAAGTACCTTTCCGGCAAGGCTTGTAAGCCATCCACTCAGGTTAGTGTCTATAGGCCAAGCACCATCGTCCCTCACCGTATTGACAAGGAAACTGGCACATCGCTGAGTGACAATATACTCCCTATACCCACCTTCAGCAAGACACATGCTCACGAAGGCTGTCAATGGTGCTGCCTCAAGATAACCGCCATCCTGTGGCTGCATCTTTATGAGTACACGCATAGCCTTAGGCACAAACAAACGGTGCACAGGACTCAACAAACCACCCTTCCTGTTCATTTGGCATATACCTATCGCTATCAATGCAGGTATGGCATAGCTCACCACTGGCAGATTAAGATACCTGAACAGACTCTGTGGCAATGTAGCCAGTTCAAACGGGAATGGCGGTATCTTCTTCCAATTGCTTATTACACCAGCAAGGGCACACATCATCAATATTGGCACAGAGAAAGTCAGGTCCTTACCATAATAATCAAGCACTCCCTTTATGAGAGCCTCCTCTGTATCGCCACCAAACCGCTCATTGAGATACGTGCGTGTCTTGGCGGATGACTCACCCACCGCATGCAACGACACATAGGTAAGCAACGTGGCAGTCATATTAGATGGGCTCTCTACCGTGTCACCCCATGAACCATCGGGCTTCATAGTGCTGTTAAGCCACCTCACGCCATCATCTATCTGTTTCCCGTATTTATCAGCATCTATCCTCTGCAGGGCAAACACACTGACAGATGTAGAGATGGCACTACTTGATAGTCTGCCCCTCCACATACCATCCTCTGACCGACTGTTCATAAGTCTTGCGTAGGCATCTGCATGTATTTCTCTCAACTGTTCTTTATTCATTTGAGCCTAAAGCTAATAAACCGTAAAACATATATTCAACATCACTATAGTCATCAAGAATGGTAGGTGCAAAACCTCCGTTCTCCATCCAATGTGCCTCGATAAAGTAGGATGCATTCCTTGGATGTTCACCAATCAGTCTCAACGTAAAAAGCGCAACGGCTGTTGTCAGTATATCTGGAACAGGAGCAACATCACTCGAATAGAAGCCTCCTGTCTCATCCTGTCTTTCGAGCAACCACTCTACAAGTTGTCTGTCTATCATCTCGCCTGTCTGATATTTCATGGCAAGAATACAACAGACAGCATTCGTAGTACACATATCTGGTACTTCGACCTGTACGCTTTCTGGTCGCCTTAATCTGATTTCATCTCGTATGAAACGGAAGAAAGTGCCATAAACAGTGTCTTGCGTCATACTTTCCCTCACTGTCAGCCCTGCCATAGGCAAGGAGACAATCCTAAGTGGCGAGAATACAGCCTCCAACAACTTGCCAAACTGTGTATAGTACTCGTCAGTCTTGCCACCTGCATTCAGGTATTTTCCATCCTTCTCCTGCGACCGTACAAACAGTCTCACGAGTGTCTGCGCCTCAGGACTTAGTTTCTTCCATCCCCTGCGCAAACAGAAATACACTTTGACTAATAATGGCAACTTCATTTCAAAATCTTTTCTGTGACCTGATAAAGCAGACGTTTCAGTTCAATACCATCCAAGTCATTGAGGGCATCGAGTGCCTCTTGCTTGTATTGGTCAACCATTCTGCTTATCTCTTCCTTAACATCATCATCATTCCAATCTGGATGCATACATCTCAGGGCATATACCGCCGATGGACGTAATGCAAGTTCATTGTCCTGACAGAAGTCCTCAAGGTCATCCTTCAACTGATATGCTATACCGAGAGCCTCAGAGTAGTTCTTCAGCATCGGACGTAGATGTGCATGATTGCCCGTACATGCCAGTCCGAGCAACAATGAGACCTCAAATGCAGGAACTGTCTTGTTCCTGAAGATACTGAGCGAGAAGTCCAATTCTATAGGATGTGGAGATGCACACCACTCCAGTTCTGCCCCCTGTCCCTTGCATAATGCAGAATGAGCATCTGCAATCAATCTCACAAGTTCCATGTTGTTGCTCTTGGCAAGAATCCTGTAACCCTCACCAAGCAAGGCATCACCCACATTGATGGCATAGGCATCACCATAAAGAGCGTTAACTGTTGGCTGTCCGTATCGTGTGAGATCCTTGTCCTCAATGTCATCATGAATGAGTGAAGCCTTATGGAAACACTCCACCGCGACTGCTGCCCTGTGCACATCCTCATTCATGCGAGTATCACCAGTTATTGCCTGATATACGGCACAGAGAAGATAAGGTCTCCATCGCTTGCCACCTGTGGTCATCCAGTCAAGGCATGCTCTTGATGTCCTGTCATCTGGCTTACCCATGATACATTCCAGCTCCTCTGGCATGAACCATTGGTTTATCTGTTTCCTTATGGCATCATGATCAAGCAACGTATGTTCGGAAGGATTGACGATAGACATCAGTTCCTCCACATAGGCATTATCAACATGAGTGTTTATACAACCCGAGTCATTAAGCGCAACAGCCAATCCAGGTACAGCATGTCCTACAAGCAATGGGAATGCCTTCTCAAGCGAATCGAGACAGCTGACACCTATCACGGCATCTACCACACTATTCTCTATCAAGTCAATAACCTGTGTGAATCCCTCTGCCACGATACTCAGCATACCGAGCTGTTCAGCCTTGTCCTCAATGGATGGTATGAGACACCTGCCACACCTGTGGCAGAGGAGTCCATACTCGTCAAACTCAGCCTCACACTCCCCATGCTTACTCAAGCACTTAGGGAGCATTATCAATCGTCTGCTGTGTGGTATCGTTGCTATTATGTCAAGCCAGAGCTGGTTGTTTATCTCTACCATCAACCACGAAGTCATACCTTTCAGTTCACTCCTTCCGCCAACAAACTCATTAGCCAATATCTCCAACTGCTTGAGAGATACAGGCGGACATAAGGACTTCTGTTGCACAAAGACTTTCAGTTCCTTGCGTAACATGGTTCGACTCTCCAATGTCTCTGGTATTCTTCTATCCATAAGCTCCAAATCCAAAGAAATAATTCTTTTTCAGCCATCTGTAAGGTGCACTCTTCTCTGGTATGGCCTCATTGTCCATATCATGTCCAGGCACATGCACCATTCTATGATACTCATCGAGCACAGTCTGTCTGCTCGTTGTGTCCGTGGCACCATGTTCCTCAAGGAAACGTGCCAGACGGTCTGGGTTTTCCATCAGGATGCATCCCCTGCTCTGCTCTGCCGTCATGACCCTGAGGTCTGCCATAAGCTGCGATTTCTTGAAGAGGTCAGCAGTATCACTTCCCTTCTCATTGATATATTCGCACGCCATCTGCAACGGAGGACAGAACTCAATAGCTCCCGAAGGACCTATATGGTGACTCATGCCCGTGGCTCCAGGACACATAGCCACACCCTTGTCGTCCCAATATGTATCAATGAGTACAACAGGTGCCGTACATCTCTCATCCACGAGGAACTGTCTCAGTGTCCTTATCTGTTCCTTGCTCAATGCCTCCTCCGGATTAGGATTGGCACCAACAGGACGATAGATGTAATACCACAGATATGCAGCACCTTCCCTTGCCACTCGTTCTATATGTTCGCGACTCACAAGTTCGTCAAAGTTGCCCTTGCATATACTTGCTGCCACGCCGAATATCAGTCCAGCCTTACGACAAGCCCTGATGCCCCTGAGGCTTCTTTCATACACCTCATTTGCTCCTCGTCGCCTGTCACTCTCATCCTTCAGTCCCTCGATGCTGACGAGCGGAGTAACATTGCCAACCTCACGCAACTGCATGGCTATGTCATCTGTGAGTAACGTACCGTTGGTAAACAGCTGAAAATAGCAGTCGCTGTGTTTCCTGAATATGTCAATCAATCCCTTGTACATGAGTGGCTCACCACCGAGAATGCCAAAGAAGTAACTACCTTCATTCTTACACGAAGAGATGATGCCGTCAAGCTGCTCCCTGCTCATCGTCTTACGTCCTCCAGCACTTACCCAACAACCGCTGCATCTGAGGTTACAACTCTCCGTCACACTTATCATCACGAATGCTGGGAAAAACTTCTTGCCCTTGGCAGAACGCTTCTCAAAGGCACGCATATTCCAAAGATTCCTCCAACCGAAGTTCCATGCAAATGTCCATAGCAATCGCACAGGAGTCTGTCTCACTATGCGACATGATATTTTTGCAAGCGATGTCCAATCTTTAAGTGCCATAACTATCTCATCATTTTTATTCCTATTCGTCTGTTGGCAAGTTTCTCACGCAGAGCCTCACCATAGAGTTCCTTTGTGTCAAGCTTGACAGCTTTCTCCTGCATAGCCACGCCTCCATTGATAGGACTCCTGTCATACTTAGGGAAGATGATAGCACCAGCAGGACAAGAACGTGCACATGCAGGACAGTTGTTCTTGCAGTTATGAGGATGCATGACACGTACTCTGTCATCAACCATCTCATACACACCGAATGGGCAGAACTCATAACACTTACCACACTCCGCACACTGTCCCTTGTCCAATGTAGGGAACCACGCATCCTCACCTAATTTCTTGTCGAAGGAAGCGATCTGAGTCTTCCATTCTGTTTCATCGCCACCAACAGACACATCAATGCCGAGTGCCTTCAGAATATCCTCCACACTCTGCCCGCGCAGGTCGAAAGACCTGCAATCGTCCTCGTCACAGTAAGCCATAAGACTCTTTACAGCTCTCTCATGACAGGCTACGATGGTAGTCTTGGCAATGTCGTGGACCTTCGTGTTTTTATCCTCACAGAGTTCACATAGGTCGCTCACCAGTTCCACCTCGCATCCTGCACCCTTAAGTGTGGCTGCAAGCTTAGTAACCTTGTCTTTATCAATAAACGTGCGGGAAGCACATGCACATATTGTTATCTTCATCTTGTCATCCAGTTTTTAAATTCAGAAGCTTTATTCTTACTCACAAACAGCGGTTCTGGTATCTTGACAGGCAGTTGCACAAGGAGACGATTGTCAAACCATATCACAATCTCCCTGACATAGTCCTTTGCAACGATATATTGCTTATTGGCACGGAAGAACCTGTTTGGAGCGAGACTACAAATGATGGAGTCAAGTGATTTGTTATAGTCAAGCATCGTATTATCCTTCATGAACACCTGCGTCTTACGCTCTGTACTGTAGAAGCATACCACATCATCAAGATTGACAGGTATCAGTCGGTCCTTATATGGAACAAGTATCGAGTTCTTGTATTCCGACAGTCCACGATAACCAGGACTAAGTCGCATGACCTTCTCCATATATTCCATTACATCCGTCTTGCTCCATCGCCTATATTTGTCAAGAGCACGTGCAAGCTCATCCGTCTTTATCGGCTTGAGCAGATAGTCAATGCTATTGACACGGAAAGCCTCAAGTGCATACTGGTCGTATGCCGTAGTGAAGACTATCGGAGTCTGCACGTCAGTCTGGTCAAAGAGAGCAAAGGCAGAGCCATCACTCAGATGGATATCCATGAAGATAAGGTCTGGTGCCTCATTGGCACACAACCACTTGTTTGTTTGCTCCACGCTTTCCGTCACATGAAGCACCTCAATCGTATTATCTATTTCCTGCAGCATCACAGCGAGATTCTCACTTGCAGCAGTCTCGTCTTCCACTATCAATACTTTCATAATTCGATTTTGAAACGAAGATTAGCAAAAAAGTAAAATATATTTTTCACTTTTCACTATTCACTTTTCACTTTATAGAAACGCATACCCTGAATGTTTCATCATTCTTCTCTACCCTCAGATATCCGTTCATCAGAAGCATCAGTCGTTTCTCAAGATTCTTAAGACCCGTACCATGCGTCTCCTGACAACATTGTTTCGGGAATATAGGATTTGACACTACCAGTTCGCCTGCGTCATTAACGAATATCGACACCGTCATCCTGTGCTCACTGTCTATCCTGTTATGCACCGTCACATTCTCTATCAACGGCAACAAAGCAAGAACTGGAATCTTCTTATGCATGTTCTCAGCAGAGATATCAAACTTAACCTCAAACTTACCAGCATACCTAACCTGCATGACCTCACAGAAAGACTTGGCAAACTCCAGTTCCTCCTCAACGGTAACAAGTCCCTTGTTCTCACTCTGCAACACATACCTGAATATGTCACTCAGGTGGTCAATATAACAGATTGTCAATTTATCATCTTTCTTCCTCACAAGACTGCTGATGCCGTTCAGCGAATTGAAGAAGAAATGGGGATTTATCTGGTTCGTAAGAGCAGTACACCTACTCTGCAGACTTTCAATCTTCAGCATCTGCAACTCCGCCTCCTTAATCTTGTGAATACGGTTGAGATAATCAGTATAACCGAGGAAGAGTCCCATCATACCCATTACCACAAACTGGAAGTTAAGGATGATAGGGCGACAGTCAAACTCTGCACAGATGAACGAAGTGATAAGCTTGTAAGCACCATAGGCAACAAGAGCAAAAAGGATATTCGGGATGATACGTCCCTTGAGGTCCTGTGATTTCAGCCACAGTTGGTTGGCTACAAGCATACCCAAAGAGAAAAGCCAGAACAACAGAAAACGAATCAAGGTACTGTTCATGTAGTGCACCCGACAAGTGTCAGACACACATTGCCAGTCAACACTGATGAACAACAGGTTCGGATAACTGGCAAATACTGTACACAACAGACTTACCAGCAGTATCCTTGAAACAGATTTATAATCGCGATTCATCATTAAATATCTTTTCGTGTTTGCAGGTTATTAAACCATGTTCTATTCTTTTTTCTTCACACAAGCAAGGCATCTGCCAACCCCTTTTAGAAGAAAACCCATTTTCGTTGTAAATTTACTTCATTTAAATGACATAAAACAAAAACAGAGCATAAAAGCGCAAAAAAGAAACATAATGCCGATTTTGCACCCCTGTTTTTAAATGAAGAAAATAAATTTACCTGATTTTAGCCATAGTAATAGTCCCTCCTACCCATATCGGGTGGTATCCATTAGTGGAGGAGCGAAGACCGTTGGTTAACAAAAATATTTGAAAAAAGACTCTCTGAGCAGCCGTTCGGGCATAGTTATCTACCCCTGTTTCTTCGGCAACCCTTCGTGAACCCTTCGTGTCGGATTCGTAAGGCGGATATGTTCCGGACGGTTATCCCCTTCAATGGTCAAGGGACTGTCATTGCCTCTGAATCATGCCACAAATATACGTCATCACAACCAAACAACCAAGAAAAAATCAAAGTAAATATTCGATTCCGTTCGATTCGAGTAAGAAAAGAGTCCAGGTTTTAGCTCTTGTTGTTGAATTGTATTTATTTATAGCGAATAGTGTAACTGTTCGCAGATTAGGTCAGACCATATTTGGGATTGGTATTCTATACCTACAAAAAATTATATTTCTTTTGGCTATTTCATAAGAAATATGTTTCTTTGCAGAGTACAACAGTCAATAACTTAATTCGTTATGCAGAAACAAAGAATAGCAAAAGTTTGGGTTGACGACAATAATGTTTTTGCCCAAACAACAAATGGTAATACGGCAAGTTATCCATTCTCCATGTGGAAGAAACTTGCAGATGGAACACCTCAGCAACGGCAGGACTTCTATCTAACTTACACAGGCATCCATTGGCGTCAATTAGATGAAGGCCTAAGTTTTGAAGGGATGTTCTCCTATTCTGGCAAGGGACAAAGAACCACAACAGAAGACTCATATTACTGGGAAACATAACAAAGCTTTCACCGACATATTGTCAACAAGACATTTCAACAGGTATTTCCAATGACAAAATAAAATGAGTGTCACAACAATGACACAAAGAAATCAAATTATCCTAACGAATAGGAACATCACGACCAATAGTTTACGGGGCACAAACATGCTGCTTGTGCCCCGTAAACTATATATTTATGATGCGTAAAGACCATAGTAACAATATCATAATGCCGCAACAGCCTTACGAATATTGGATATCCTTGCAATCAAGGAAGGATTCATCTTTGCCTTTGTAAGATTATAACGTGATTGCATATTGATAAGTAACTCTGGACTTATTCCAAGGCAAGCCTCAACAAGAAGAGCAAAATCAGAAGTAACTGGACGTTTACAATTAAGTATCTCATTCAACATTGTATATGACACACCAAGCATCTCCGAAAACTGTCGCTGTGAAATGCCCCTTGCCTCTATCTCCTCTTTCAATACATTCCCCGGATGAGTTGATATCCTATTTATATTTAGTTCCATAAAATCCTTTCTTTGTTTTGGCAAAGATAAACTTTCCTCTCCAATCATTATCTTTTCATGCGAACAAAAATAACACCATGATATTTATTTTTGTCATTCATAACATATTTTGACTTTTTCATCGAATCTTTTCAATCATTTTTTATATCTTTGCAAGCGGACTATCAATGCCCAAAGTTTATGCCCATGTCATAAACAAAGGCAACTCACACGTACAAGAACAAACATCTCAAGTCAAGTCTTTGACACAGATACCATCACGATATGAAATCACACGACTTCAAATCTGATGAAGCATACATAGGAGACAATACAGAAGACGCTCCATACTTCGGACTTACCTCCGAAGTCATCTCCACTACTCCATCATCACATATAGAGGAAACACAAAGTGGGGTGTCCATCATTAGTGCCCACACACAAGATGAGGCACAACACTGGTACGCACTCCGTTGTACCTACGGAAGAGAGAGCAAGGCTAATGATTATCTTGCTGCTCATGGCATCAAGACATTCTACCCTACTCTCCGTACAACAAAACTAAAAGATGGAAAACGCATCACCCAGACAGAATCATATATTCCAAACATCTTCTTTGCACATGGCACAGAAGATGAGATAAAATTCTTCGTTTACGACAATGTAAACCTGCCTTTCCTTCGCTTCTACTACAGTCACACTCGTCTTGGCGACAAAATTGTCAAGACACCATTGACCGTACCAGACAAACAAATGGAAAGTCTCCGAATCATCTGTGCATGCGAGAATGATGACATCATCCTCACACCCGAAGTCCTCACCCGTTTCCGTGAAGGACAGAGAGTCCGCATCACCGATGGCAGGTTCAAAGGAGTTGAAGGTATCGTTGCTCGTTACCAAAACCAGCAACGTGTCGGCATAATCATCAACGGTCTCCTCACAGCATGTACAGCATACGTACCCAAAGGATTTCTAAAGGAGGTATAAAAAATATAAATCCAATTCCTTTGATAAATATATCCTCATACTTTTCTTTAATACAAAAGCAAATTTAGAGTGTGATTGAGTATAAAAAGATATCTCAACCAAACATTAAAAATTGAAGATGTTGAGGAATTTAGTGATGAATATATTATATGATTGATATAACTTGTTAATAGTTATTAAGTATATTTTGTATATTTCGAAGATAAGAATTGTATATGTGTAAAAAAATAAATGAAAAACTTGATGGAATTGAAAATAATTTAGAAGAATTATACTCTATATTTAATTCCATAAACTGGAGTGTACTTCCTCTTATACTTTTTAGTTTAGAAAAGGGTGCATTTGTTATCAGGCAAAGAATTAATCCTGAAGGGAAAGAATTGTCTTTAGTATCAGAAATGAGTTATCCTCCTCATACATGTTGTAAAGAATATGGGCGAGCAAATATACCATTCCATCCTATGTTTTATTGTTGTTCTTTTAATGGTAACTTCGATTCAACATTACCTCGGATTGTTTCTTTGCTTGAGACTTCTAGTTTTGTAAAAAATAAAGATACAGTTGGCGTTGAAAGATCAACATGTTCTAAATGGAAGGTTATAGAAAAACTAGAATTGCTTGCTTTACCTTTTTCTGAGAAATATAGCAATCCAAATCTTTATATTAAACAAATTCAAGAAGAGTGGAATGATGTTAAGCAACAAAAGAATATTGATTCTCAAGCTTTAGAACTTGTTGAATATATGTCTGATGAAATCGCAAAAGAAATTACTGAGAATGAAAAATATTTCAAAATTGCGAATTTTGTTTATTTTCTTCTATATATGAATAATATGACATGTAAATATGATGGTGTTGTATATCCCTCTGTTGCGGCAGAAGGAGATGGCTTAAATATTGTACTAAAGCCAGAATGTGTTGATAAAAAACTAAAATTTGATTGTGCATCTCTTTGCTATTTGAATAAAAACAGGGAAGAAGCAAATGTCATTGTTGTAAACCATTCAACCAGTAAGAAAGAAGATGGTGTTTTGCTGTTTGAAAAGAGGAGTGATTTCAATGAAGAAGATTTCAAAAATGTTCATTTTGTTAACTAATAGGCATTTTGGGGGCAATTAGAATAATATACATAAAGCGACACATAATAAAACAAAAAATACGAATATTTATCGTATTTGTGAACTTGTCTATTAAAGTTGTCATGTTTTGTTTGAAATTCATGAGGTAATTGCTGCTAATAAGCTCTAATTTTGAATAAAAATGAACTATCCATTAATATCAGAATACATAGAATCTATCAAATTTGCTGAAGATAATTTTGATGAGTTGAATTATCTACGTCCTGTATTGGACGAGGAAGGACTACCTGTGATGAGCAGTGGTAATTTTTCCGTGGTGTTCAAGATGAAGGATGAACGTAATGGCAATTTGTATGCTGTCAAGTGCTTTACGAAAGAACAAGAAGGACGTGCAGAGAGTTACAAACTGATAGCAGATGAGTTGGAATTTGTTTCATCGAGATATCTTACTCCCATAAAATATTTTGAAAAGGAATTGTTTGTTGACACAAAGAATTCTGACGAGAATGTATTTCCTGTATTGCAGATGGATTGGGTGGAAGGAGAGACACTTGACAAATACATCCGTAAACATATTGATGACAAATACGAACTTGAAAAACTTGCATATCAGTTTAGCCGATTAGCTATGTGGCTTATGCCACAACCTTTTGCTCATGGCGATTTGAAGCCAGACAATATTCTTGTTCGAGATGACGGAATGCTTATTCTTGTCGATTACGATGGTATGTTCGTGCCAGCCATGCAAGGACAGAAGGCACGTGAACTTGGCTCTCCAGACTTCCGTCATCCGCTCAGAACCGAGGAAGACTTCAATGAGCATATTGATGATTTCTCAATTGTTTCCATACTCCTTTCGCTCAAGGCTATATCTATTCAACCAGACCTATTGAATAAGTATTGCGCCTCTGATCGTCTTTTGCTTTCAGAAAAGGATTATCGTGACATAAGCCAATGCACTTTACTCAAGGAACTATATCCGTCAACAGATTCTGAACTCAACATCCTATTGAGTCTCTTTACCCTTGCTCTCGAAAAGAAAAACCTTTCGTCAGTTTCCTTCCGTCTTTTTGACTTAGCACGACCAAAGGAAGTTGCAAAGCCAATTGTCTATGAACTTGCAAATACAAAGGTTACAGATGAGGATTTAGCAGAGGCATGGGAAGATGAATATGGTGTTAAGTATAGTAAGGATAGAATACGACTGTTGAAGGGAAATGATTCGTTGTCTTCATATACGATATTACAGGGAACTAAGGTTATTTGTGATAAAGCATTCAGTAGCTATTACTGTAGCCCTCTAAAGGAAATCACTATACCTGATTCGGTAACGAGCATAGGAAATGGGGCGTTCGATGAATGTGAATCTTTAAAGGTAATCACTATACCCGATTCGGTAACGAGCATAGGAGATAAGGCGTTCTTTAACTGTGAATCTCTGGAGGAAATTATTATTCCTGATTCGGTAACAAGCATAGGAGAATGGGCGTTCTGTGGCTGTGAATCTTTAAGGGAAATCACTATTCCAAATTCGGTAACGAGCATAGAAAATGGGGCGTTCAGAGAATGTGATTCTCTGGAGGAAATCACTATACCTGATTCG
>JAFYAT010000008.1 GCA_017540585.1 Bacteroidaceae bacterium
AACATGGGTTGAAGCCGAACCATCCTACCCAGAGACAGAACACACCAAGAGCACAGAGTGCGAGGTTGTGACCTGGAATAGCGCGAGACTTACCGTTTTTGTCATACTTGCCGATACGTGGACCGAGAACGATAGCACCTGTAAGGGCGAGAACACCACCGCAAAGGTGAACTACTGTTGAGCCTGCGAAATCGTGGAAGCCCATCTCAGAGAGCCAGCCGCCGCCCCATGACCAGTGTCCCTCGATAGGGTAAACGATGGCAGAGATCAGCATTGAGTATATGAAGTACATGGAGAACTTTGTACGCTCAGCCATAGCACCAGAAACGATTGTTGCTGCTGTAGCACAGAACACCGTCTGGAAGATGAAAGTACATTCTGCAGGTACGTTAGAGTCAGAACCAATAGCGAAGAAACCATCCCAGCCGATGAATGAGTTTCCGCTTCCGTACATTATAGAGAAACCAAGAATCCAGAAGAGAACAGATCCGCACATGAAGTCGCAGAAGTTCTTCATCAGGATGTTGGCTGTATTCTTTGATCGTGTCATGCCTGCCTCTACGAGAGCGAAACCAGGCTGCATCCAAAACACGAGCATTGCGCCAAGCAATACCCAGAGGGTATCAAGACCGTTTACATAGTCTTTAGCTTCCTCCGCAACTGCGGCGAGAGGCATTATTGTGGAAAGTGTTGTTGTTATCATATCGTTTCCCGTCCATTTTACTCTTGACGGGTTAAGAGTTCTAAATTGATTGTGTTGTGTTTGTCTGTGTGTGTTTGCGTTGTTGGGAGTTTTTACTCTTTATTCGCGAGCTCATCAGCTTCGCAGTTCCTCCTTACTCTTTATTTCTTGTCTGCGAGTACCGTGTCTCCGCTATCTCCTGTGCGGATAGAGTAACAATCAATTACATCGCTAAGGAAGATACGACCGTCACCAACCTTGCCTGTGTGTGCTACTGTCATTATTACCTTAATAGTAGGCTCAACGAACTGCTCTCGGCAGACGATTGTGATCTTCACGCGCTCAATCACATCAGTAGAGTACTGTACACCTCTGTAAATGCGCTCCTGACGACTCTGGCCAATTCCGTGTACATCGTGGTACTCAAACCAGTCAATGTCTGAATTAAGGAGAGCCTCCTTGACATCCTCGAACTTTGTCTTACGGATGATTGCTTCAATCTTCTTCATACCTTAAACTAATTAAAATGTGAATATTTGTGTCACTTTGTAACTTTCTGAGTGCAAAATTACTACATTTTGTTAGCATTTCAAAGGATTTGGTATCACTTTGGGTTTAGAAAAATCGGTAAAATTACTATTTGTATATTCTTTTTCTGTTCTGTATTACAAATTGAAAGTGATTTGCCGTAGAAACATTACAAATTGTAAGTTGTGTAAATTTTTAATGCGATAATGTCACTAATTTTATTGATTTTCCGACAAAAAGTAGTAATTTTGCACTCAGAAACAAACAAAAGCAATCGAATGGAGAATTCAACTATACAATTTACCAAAATGCATGGCGCAGGTAACGATTATATATATGTTAATTCATTAATATATAATATAAAGAATCCAGCCAAGGCGTCAATCGAATGGAGCAAGCCTCATTTCGGGATTGGTAGTGATGGTTTGATTCTCATAGGAGAGGCAACAGAGTCAGACGCAGATTTTTCAATGCGTATATTTAATAATGACGGTTCTGAAGCAATGATGTGCGGAAACGGAACACGATGTGTTGCCAAATACCTTCACGACAAAGGGTTGACCGACAAGAATCCTATCCGCCTTCAGACTCTCTCAGGCATCAAAGTTCTCAATCTCCATCTCAATGCCGATGGCAAAGTGGAAACGGTCACGGTGGATATGGGAGAGCCAATCCTCAAGCAACCGGCACAGTTCGGGGTTCACGGAGGAAAAGCAACAAACTGGGAACTAACGGCCGACGGTCATCAGTTCATCGGAACATTCGTTTCAATGGGAAATCCACATTTCGTGATCTTCCTCGATGACAAATATGAATTGGATGCAAATCCGGATAGTGACAAGGAACTCTTTCCTCTCGATCAGTTTGGTCCAATCCTTGAACATCACGATGTCTTTCCTCAGCGATGCAACGTAGAGTTCGCCCAGATACTTCCTGACGGTACAATCCGAATGCGAGTATGGGAAAGAGGAAGCGGAATAACGCTTGCCTGTGGCACAGGAGCCTGTGCAACGGCAGTAGCAGCCAAGCTGACAGGCAGACGCTCAAGCGAAAGCGATATCCGGATGGATGGAGGCACCCTTAACATCAAATGGGATGAAACTAACAACCACATCCTTATGACTGGACCCGCAGCAATCTCCTTTGAAGGAGAAATTGCTCTTCCTGAATAGAAAGAATAAAGGGTAAAGTTGAAAGAAGAAAGAAAAAGCAAACTTACAACCACGAGGTTATGAAAAACCATCCTTGGTTTTTCTCTACTTCTAAAAGAGAAAAAAGACATGGCATTAATAAACGAACACTATCTCAAGCTCTCGAACAACTACCTGTTCGCTGATATTGCGAAGAAGGTGAACGCCTACAAGGCCACACATCCAAAGGCAAAAGTGATAAGCCTCGGTATAGGAGACGTTACCCGTCCGCTCGTACCAGCAGTAATAGAGGCTATGCACAAGGCTGTTGACGAGATGGCGGTAAAGGCAACATTCCGTGGATATGGCCCGGAAAGAGGATATGAATTCCTCCGTGAGGCAATCATCAAAAACGACTTCCTTCCACGTGGCATACACCTCGATCCTAATGAGATCTTTATCAACGATGGTGCAAAAAGCGATACTGGTAATATCGGAGACATAGTTCGTTGGGATAACTCCATAGGCATGACTGACCCTATATATCCTGTATATATCGATTCTAACGTGATGTGCGGACGAGCAGGAGTATTCGAAAACGGATCATGGAGCAACGTAAACTATATGCCATGCACGGCAGAGAACGGATTCACGCCACAGATTCCTGATCATCGCGTAGATATGATTTATCTCTGCTATCCGAACAACCCTACGGGCACAGTACTTCCAAAGGAAGAGCTTCGCAAATGGGTTAACTACGCGCTCCATAATGATACTCTCATCCTTTTCGATGCGGCATATGAGGCATACATCCAGGACGATGACATCCCACACTCAATCTATGAGATTAAGGGAGCGCGTAAGGTGGCAATTGAGTTCCACTCATATTCAAAGACAGCTGGATTTACAGGCGTAAGATGTGGATATACGGTTATTCCGAAAGAACTCTCAGCAGCCACTCTCGACGGCACTCGAATAGAGCTTAATCACCTCTGGGATCGTCGCCAGTCAACAAAGTTCAATGGCACCAGCTACATATCCCAGCGAGCAGCAGAGGCAATCTATACTCCAGAGGGCAAGCAGCAAGTGAAAGAGGTCATTGACTACTATATGACCAATGCGGCAATTATGCACCGCGCTCTTACCAACATGGGGCTTGAGGTATTCGGTGGCAGAAACGCTCCTTATCTTTGGGTAAAGACTCCAAACGGCATAGAGTCATGGAAGTTCTTTGAGCAACTTCTCTACGGAGCAAGCATAGTCTGCACTCCGGGCGTTGGCTTCGGACCATCAGGTGAAGGATATGTCCGCCTCACGGCATTCGGTAATCGTGAGGACTGCGAGGAGGCTATGCGTCGCATGGCAGAGTGGATGGCTAAGTAATCTTGACAACTCAACAACATAATACACACATAAAACAACAACGGTCCCCGCTGGGACAACCAGCGGGGACATTACAAACACAAAGAAAGGAAAAAGATTATGAGAACATTCAAGGTAATGGCTCTTACACTCGCAGGAGTGTTGGGCGCAGGTGTAGCAAACGCGCAGGATGAAGTAGAAGTTAGTTTAGGGGCTGATGTTGTTACCAACTATCTCTGGCGTGGTCAGAAACTCGGAGAAGGAAGCATCCAGCCAACTTTCGGTATTAGCTACAACGGTCTTAGCATTGGTGCATGGGGCAGTTACGGCATAACAAATCCAGATGATACTAAGGAGTTCGACTTAACAGTTGCCTACACCACAGGTGGATTCAACGTAGGAATCACCGACTACTTCTTTACCAACCAGTACGATGATGTTAAGTACTTCAAATATAATGCTCACGAAACAGCTCATGTATTTGAGTTCAATGTAGGATATGATTTCGGACCTCTCTCTGTTCAGTGGTTCACTAATTTCGCTGGAGCTGACGGATATAACAAGGACGGTAAGCGTGCATACTCTTCATACGCAGAGCTTGCAGCACCATTCAAGCTTGGAGGTCTCGACTGGAGTGCAACTTTAGGCGTAGTGCCATTCGCAACAAGTTTCTATTCTGACGCAGACGGTTTTGCTGTGACCAACATCTCCGTAAAGACAACAAAGGATATCAAGGTTACTGATTCCTTCAGCATACCGGTATTCGGTCAGATTACAGCCAACCCAAGCAATGGCAAGGCATACTTTGCACTCGGATTCACACTCCAGCCATAAGTGAGGGCATTAGTAAATGAAAAAAATGAATAATGAAAAGTGAAAAATACGGATGTCACTTTTCTTGCAAGATGTTAGCAGGCAGATAAGTTGATTTATATTTTTCATTTTATCTATTTTTCATTTTTCATTTAATATGCTTTGGTAAACTCATAAAAAATCACTAATTTTGCACTCGCAAACTTAGACCAACGGTTATTTTTTAAGGAAAAGGATAAACAAAATTAATAACTTGCCCCTCAAAACCTCTCTCCTTTTGGAGAGGTGGAAAGAGGCTCAATAAAAGATTAAGACAATGGCAAATTTAAGATTTCAGGTAGTAGCTGAGGCTTTCAAGAAGAAGCCAATCGAAATCCCAGCACCGGCAGAGCGTCCATCGGAGTTCTTCGGCAAGTACGTATTCAACAAGCAGAAGATGTTCAAGTATCTTCCTAAGAAGGTTTACGACAAGATGCTTGACGTT